>JAJRVA010000234.1 GCA_024277485.1 Deltaproteobacteria bacterium
CAGTGAAAAGCCTCTGGAGGGACGGGTTTTTCTCTTTACCGGCAGCCTGGCGTCAATGTCAAGAAACGAGGCCAAGCAGAGAGTCAAGGCCCTGGGAGGACAGGTTGTTTCAGCCGTCAGCGGCCGGGTTACTGATGTCATATACGGCGCAAAGCCCGGCAGTAAATTAAAAAAGGCGGCAGAAATGGGGTTAAGGGTGCTTGACGAGAAACAGTTCAACCGTTTACTTGGAACACATGGGGGCACAGGATGAGTCTCAGGCGGGTACATGCTATTGTTCATGGACGTGTTCAAGGGGTTTTTTTCAGGGATTACACCCGGAGGAAGGCGGAAGAACTCGGTCTGCACGGCTGGGTCCGCAACCTGCCGGACAGGACGGTGGAGACGGTTTTTGAGGGGGAGGCCGGAAAGGTGACTGCCATGCTTGCCTGGCTTTCTACCGGTTCACCCATGTCCGGGGTAACCGGAGTTGATGCGCATGATGAAGATGTGCAGGGAGAAGCAGCGGGGTTCAGGGTACGGTATTGATTCTGTCGTTAAATCCGGGTTCTTTGACTCCGGATCTTTACTGCAAGTGTAGTATAAGTGTAGTATTGAGGTAGCCTTTACTCATGAGGAAGGATAATTTTGATGAAAAAGAAAGTGCATGTTCCATCCGGGCAGCCCATGGGCAGGATAGTCTGTCCCAGCTGCGGCAATGATCGGGATTTTATTGAAGTTGCCCGGGATGTCATTGTGACGACCCGCTATATACAAAATCTGGACGGGAGCTTCTCACCGGAGGAAAATGAAATTGAGGTGGCGGGCAAGGTGGGATTGTTCTGCGGTCAGTGCAATACGGACCTCACCCTGTTTCATAGCCACCTGCAGGAAATGACCTTCTGATATGGCTCCCCGGCTCATCACCGACAACAGGTCTTTTTTTGAGCAGTACGAGGACCTGGTCCCGGGAGATATTGTTGCGGGAAGGATTCGCCTCCACCCGGGTGAGGAACACATCCTGCTTGATCTCCAGGCCAGGGGGATATTGCTCGTTCCATCGGCAACTTCACAGCTTCTCAGCCGGTCCAAGGTCTTCCAGGCAAGGATATTGGCTTCTTTCATGATACCCGGAACCAGGGCTGTCTATTCCATCCATGACCTGATGCATACGGTCGCGGATTACGGCGCCGGCAAGGAGAAAAGGGTTGTCTGCAAGCTGGACAGGGCGAACGGCGGCATGGGAATACTGCTTTACTCATCCATGGAGGACATCTACAGCCAGGCTGTTCTCGGAACACTTTCCTTTCCATTCGTGGTCCAGCCCTATATTGAAGGGGGAAAGGACATCCGGGTAGTCATGCTCGGAGAGTACATGGAAGCATACCGCAGGCAGAATCCGAACAACTTCAGGCACAATCTTCACTGCGGCGGGGTGAGTTCTCCCTGGGACCTGACCGGCAGGCAGGTGGATCTCTGCAGGCGTATCATGCAGAGGGCGGATTTTCCGTATGGTCACATTGACCTGCTGATAACTCCTTCAGGGGAAACCTGGCTGAATGAAATTAACCTGAGAGGTGGGCTCAAGGGCGCAAAAATTCCGCAGGAAGAGTATCTCGACAGGGTTGGTGCCATCCATACAGCCATGCTTGACCGGTATCAGGGGGGGGGGAAGTAGTGTTGAAGGGGTATTGGGGAGAGAGTGGCGCAAAAAAAAGGAAGGCTGAATCTCAGCCTTCCTTTGTAAACAATCGTGTCCGACCGGATTAGACGCAACCGGTAGGTTTCGGCAGGCCGGCCATCTTACAGGCGCCCTTACCCGGTCCACTCGGGAACAGCTCGTAAATTCTTTTCAGCGGAAAACCGGTGGTCTTGGAAAGAATACGTACCATGGGAGCAATACCATTCTTTTTGTAGTACTCCTGGAGAGCGTCGATAACTTTCTGGTGCTCGTCGGTCAGCTCCGAGATACCTTCAACTGTCTTTACATAATCGACCCAGTTCTCATCCCATTCATCCATACCATTAGCGAGAAAACCATCCTCATCAACATTATACGATTTTCCATTGTGATCAATAGTTGCCATGCTTTGTCCTCCTTGCGGCAAAGTTTATTAGTGAATTAACTGGATTTTTATCCTATTTTGTTTAGTAGAATTGATTTACTATAGGGTCTAACCTTTGTCAAGTAACATGCGCATTTTTTTTGAATGAATGCCCAGTCATTTTTTTCATGCAGCTTGTGTTCATTTTTCACTGGTAAGTTGACCGCATTTCAGGGTATTCTTGAAATTTATATTTAGAGAGAGAAGATGAATCTGGATCCGGATCCAGGTGAATATATCAAACAGGAGAAAGCAAAACATGCTCAATATACTGCGCAAACGTGCACAGTCCATAGTCATTCAGGTCATTGTCCTGGTGATAGCCATAGTTTTTGTGTTCTGGGGAGTCGGCACCAACCTCGGTAACAAGAAAAACATCCTGGCCAACATCAATGGTGAGGAGATCCCCATTGCTGATTTTCAGAAAACCTATGACACTGCTGTTGATAATTACCAGGTACAGTTCGGCGGTGCCATCCCCCCGGGTTTTTTAGAGGCCCTCAACCTGAAGCAGCAGGTACTGAACCAGCTTGTGCAGGCAGCTGTTTTCAGGCAGAGCGGCCGGGAAATGGGTATCACTGTCAGCAAGGAGGCCATTCAGGATGAGATAAAAAACATGGACGTTTTTCAGACAAACGGGCAGTTTGACCTGAACCTGTATAAAAACATACTCAGCCAGAATAGAATGAATCCCAAGTCTTTTGAGATCGGCCTCAACAATGATCTGCTGACCAGGCAGGTCTCTGAAGCTGTACGGGGGTTCTCCATGGTCGCCGACAGTGAACTGCAGGCCAGGATAGATTTTGACGCAGAAGAGATAAAACTTGCCTATGCCCGGATCTCAAGTAGTGATTTTTTAGACAAGGTTGAAATTGCTGATGATGAGCTTGCCGCGTGGTATGAAAAGAACAAAAATAATTATCTCTCCGAGCCCCGGATCAGGCTCAAGTATCTCTACTTTGGTTTCGAGGATTCTCTGGACCAGGTCGACGTTGGCGAGGATACTGCCAGGGCCTGGTACGAAGCCAACAAGGACAAATATGTTGTCCCGGAACAGAGACATGCCCGTCATATTCTGTTCGAAGTGAAGGAGACAGACGGGGAGGAGATCCGGGCCGCCAAGAGAAAGAAGGCGGAAGAGGTGCTGGACCTTGCCCGGCAGGGACAGGATTTTTCCGAACTTGCCAGAAAGTTTTCAGAGGGACCGTCAGGGCCGTCCGGCGGCGATCTCGGTTTTTTTGGCAGGGGCGCCATGTTGCCGTCGTTTGACGAGGTGGTTTTCCAGCTTCAACCAGGCGCGATAAGTGATATCGTAGAAACGCCGTTCGGCTACCATATCATCAAGCTTGAGGAAGTTCGCGCCGGGCAGACAGGGTCATTTGACAAGGTCAAAAAAGAGATCGTTGACGAGATAAAACAGCGGGAAGTGAAAGGGGTTACCTTTCAACGTGCCTCGCAGGCCTACGAGGACATTATCCGTTCCGGCAGCCTGGAAAAGTACAGCAGCCGGAATAAAGGTACTGTGCAGGAGACCGGCTATTTTTCACGCACGACTCCTCCCGGACCTCCCGTGTCCGAACCAATGCTGTTGCAGAAGGCCTTCAGCCTGAAAAAAGGCGAATTGAGTTCACTGGTTGCGACGGATACAGGGTATGCGATTCTTTTTGTCGATGATATTCAGAAGCCGGAGGTTCCTGAACTGGAAACCGTGCGGGAAAGAGTTGTTCAAGACTATACAAAAGAAAAAAGTGTCCAGCTTGCCAGGGAAATGGCTGTGCAGCTGTTACAGGATGCAAAAGAAAAGAAAGGCCTTGCCCCGGCTGCCGGCTCTTCCGTTGCCCTGAAGGAGTCTGCTTTCATCCGGCGTTCTCAAGCCGATACCGATCCTGACCTTCCGGCCCAGATCATACAAAAGGCCTTTGAACTGTCTCTTCAGAAACCGGTTCCCGAAGAACCGTTTGTTCAGGGGGAGACTTTTTTTGTGTATGAGCTGCTTGAAAGGAGACAGGGGGAGGAAACGATCGATGAGACAAGGCGCCGGCAGATGCAGGAACAGCTGGCTTCCGCCTCACAGGACAGGCTGTTGACAGCCTGGCTGACATGTATGCAGGACAGAGCCGATATATGGATTAACACGCAAGTGCTGCAGTAAACGGGCATATTTTCCCAAGACAGATGAGCTCGGACCAGGCACAGAACAGGGCAGCTTTTGATTCACTTACTCCTTTTGAAAAATCTCTCCTCCGGCTGATTTCGATAATCTATGAACCGGTTTCCATAACTTTTCTGCATCATTTTCTTGCCAAGGCAGAATCCCTTGTTCAGGATATTCACGTCCCTGCAAAAGAAGAACTGCAGGCGACCATGCTCCATCTGCGGCAGCTGAATCTGCTCGACGAACAGAATCGCTGCACGCATCCCCTGGTCGAGTTCCTGACCAGGGAGACACTTGCCGACGGCACCTTTCATTCCCTTGCCGCCCTGGTGGAGCGTGAGGCGCCGGTATCGTACATGTACGGGAAGTGGACGACCAGGTGCTGGCGAGCCATGCGCCAGTTTCGCATCGGCCTGTACAGCAGGGACTTTGACAGGATTGACGAGTCCCTTACGTTCCTTGAGGAAAACTGTCTCACGAGGCTGGATAACAAGGCGCCCGCGGTTATCGTTGCCGCAGAGGCTTTTGATGCGGACTGGTTCGGCGGCCTGCCCGGTTCCATCCAGTTTTTTCTGCTCGAGCAGATTATCCGCTACAGCACATCCAGCCTGCAGCACTACCAGCCTGTCCTGGACTACCTTGAAGATGAACAGGCCCTGACGGTTTCCGTGGACGAACAGGTCCCCTTTCACCGCATGCTGGCCGGTTATTTCCTTTTCCAGGGACGTTTTGGAGAACTGCAGGCCCTGCTGGAGGCCCATGCTGATTCGTTCCAGGCATCCGGTTTTTCAGGCACACTGGCCTTTCTCAGGGGAGATACGGAAAAGGCTTTGCGCCTGTATGATGAGGAACTTGAGCAACAGAGGGAGTTTTCCGGGGACAGGAACAGCTTTTTTTTCGGCCTGCCGGGTCTTTTCTGTGTGCTCGCCCTGTTGGCGAGAAACAGGGAAGAGGACAGAATGGCCATAAAACAGCACGTGGCCTCGGTTTTGACGAAGTTCAAGGGATGTCCGGAGGAGATACCGTTCCGGTTTGTTGAGGCCGTTGTCAGCTCAATAGACAACGGCATGCCTGATATGATGGTCTTAACGGAGTACTTGAATACGGACAACCGCAGCCTGACCCAGTTTCTGGCGGTACTGTGTCTTTACTGGATGGAAGTTGAAATTCCGGATGACTTTAAAAAATCCCTTGCTGACCTGTATCAGAAGAGCAGCGCACAGAATTTTACCTGGTTTGCCATGGAGACAGCCGCACTGCTCAGCGCCCTGGATGTGAACAGCGAAGAGTATGGCAAGGCAGCGGAAAAGCTGCGTCGTGAATTGGGCTGCAGGTCCATTATTACTATTATCGAACCTGAGAAATCCTGGAAGCACAGCCTGCAGGAGCTGATCAGTTTAACCAGTACGGTCAGGGAACAGGAAAAGAGCGCCAGGCTGGTGTGGATGGTCAGGTATGAACAGGGTGGATTTCATATTTCACCCAGGGAGCAGAAAAGAAAGGTTTCCGGTGAGTGGAGCAAGGGGCGTTCCATTTCACTGGGCAGGCTTGCTGATCACAAGAAGCTGGATTTTCTGTCAGCCCAGGACAGGCTGGTATGCGCTGCTCTGAAAGAGGATGATACGGTTGCAAAGAACAGCGGTCTTGTTTTTGACCAGGAGGTTGCCCTGCCTGCCCTGATAGGTCATCCGTTTGTTTTCCTGGAAAAATCTCCCCAGACACCGGTCGAGATTGTGGGCGGTGAGCCGGAACTGCTGGTTGAACAGCAGGGTGAACACCTTTTTATAAATTTTACCCAGGATATCGGCGAAGGGAGCATCGCGGTCTGGCAGGAAACGCCAACCCGGTTCAAGGTCATCCGTGTTGATGACAATCACCGCAGGGTCGCTGAAATAACCGGCCGGAACGGTCTGCGGATACCCGTGTCAGCCAGCCGGCAGGTCCTTGACGCCATTGGCCAGATTGCTTCGTTTATGACGGTTCACTCGTCGGTGGGAGTGGATATTCAGGGTCAGAGTGTGGAGTGCGTTGAGGCAGACCCGACCATTCACCTCCATTTTATTCCCTATGGCAGCGGTTTCCGGCTGGAGATGTTTGTGCAGCCCTTTGCCAGGGGGGGCCCTTACCTGAAACCGGGCAAGGGCGTGGCAAATATCATGGCCGAGGTCAACGGTCGGCGTCTGCAGACCAGGCGGAACCTCAAACTTGAGGAGGAGAAAGCCCGCGAGATAGAGGAAAGCTGCCCCATACTTGATCTGGCCATTGACCTTGAGCAGGAAAATGAACGTGAATGGCACCTGCTCGATCCGGAAGAGTGTTTGCAGGCCCTTCTCGAACTTGAGGAAATACGTGACAGGATTATCCTGGAGTGGCCCGAGGGCGGAAAACTCGCCGTCCGCCGCCAGACCGGAGTCAACCAGCTCAACTTGAATATCCGCACCAGCCAGCAGGACTGGTTCGGCTTAAGCGGCAGGCTGGAGATCAACCAGGACGAGGTGATTGACCTGAAAACACTCCTGGACAAGGTCCAGAGTTCCCGCAGCCGCTTTATTCCCATCGGGGACAGCCAGTTCCTGGCCCTGACCCAGGAGTTCAGGAAACGTCTCGAGGAACTCATCCTCTACTCCGAGACCAGGGGTGAGGAAAAAGACGAGATATATGTGCATCCCCTGGCTGCCATTGCAATCGAGGAGCTGACCCAGGGGGCACGGATAAAGGCTGACAAGGGGTGGCGGAAACAGCTGCATCTCATCCAGGAAGCCCAGAACATGGTGCCGGAAGTACCTTCCACCCTGCAGGCTGAACTGCGTGAATACCAGACTGAAGGTTTTGTCTGGATGGCCAGGCTGGCGCATCTCGGTGTCGGCGCCTGCCTGGCAGATGACATGGGCCTGGGAAAGACCCTGCAGGCCCTGGCGGTCATGCTGAACATGGCAAAGGATGGTCCCATACTCGTCATCGCGCCCACATCCGTCTGTATGAACTGGGAACAGGAAATAATCCGCTTTGCCCCGACCCTCAGGATCAAATCCCTTGGCAGCGGGGCCCGGAAGGATGTTATCAGCTCCCTGAAAAAATTCGATGTGCTGATTTCCAGCTATACCCTCCTGCAGCAGGAGATTGATCTGCTTGAAAAGGTATCCTGGCAGGCAATTGTCCTGGATGAGGCACAGGCCATCAAAAATGCCGGCACCAAGCGTTCAAGGGCTGCCATGCGGCTCAAGGGCAGGTTCAAGCTGATCACCACCGGCACGCCCATCGAGAACCATCTCGGTGAGTTGTGGAACCTCTTTCGTTTTATCAATCCCGGGCTGCTGGGCTCTTTCAAGCAGTTCAACGCCCGTTTCGGGATTCCCATTGAAAAACACCATGACCGCGAGGCCGGCAGAAAGCTGAAAAAAATTATTCGTCCCTTTATGCTGCGGAGGATCAAGTCCCAGGTGCTCGATGAGCTGCCGCCCCGCACCGAGGTCACCCTGCGGGTGGAGATGAAAGAGGATGAGGTTCACTTTTACGAGGCCCTGCGGCAGCAGGCCCTGGAGAATATTGAAACCAGTTCGGAAAAATCCGGCCGCCATCTGCAGATCCTGGCCGAGATCATGAAACTTCGCCGGGCCTGCTGCAACCCGCGCCTGATCATGCCTGACACGGAAATTCCATCCACCAAGCTGGAGGTCTTTGCCCAGGTGGTGGAGGAGCTTATCGGCAGCCGGCACAAGGCCCTGGTCTTCAGCCAGTTTACCGGTCACCTGGCCCTGATTCGTGAGTACCTGGACAAGGAAGGGATCGTCTATAAATACCTGGACGGGACAACCCCGACCCGGGAGCGGCAGCGGCAGGTGGAATCGTTTCAGGAGGGAGAGGGCGATCTTTTTCTCATCAGCCTCAAGGCGGGCGGGCTCGGCCTGAACCTGACCGCGGCCGATTATGTCATTCACATGGATCCCTGGTGGAATCCGGCCGTGGAAGACCAGGCCGCGGACAGGGCGCACCGGATAGGGCAGAAAAGACCGGTAACCGTGTACAGGCTGATTACAGCCAATACCATCGAGGAAAAAATCGTCAGGCTGCACCAGGAAAAAAGAGACCTGGCAAATTCCCTGCTCGAGGGCGCTGATGTCAGCGCACGGATCAGCGCTGATGAACTCCTGGAGCTGATCAGGGAGAATTAGGCATCCACAACCGCCGAAAGACAACTGGATAACTGGAGTACATATGACCATACAGAGGCTGAGGATCGATTCCGAAGAAGGGAAGAGGTGTATTGCCGGGCTGCTGGACAGGTTCACCTTTGGTGACACTGGATGCAGTGAAGCGGTTGCCGGGATCATTAACCGTGTCAGGCAGGAAGGGGATGCGGCGGTTCTCGCGTATTCAAAAAAGTTTGACGCGCCGGGTCTGACCCTGGAAAAGCTGCGGGTCTCGGAAGATGAACTGCAGCAGGCCGGCCGGGACGTTGATGACAAGGTCAGGGAAAGCCTGCGGTTTGCCATTGACCGGATCCGGACCTTTCATGAACGGGAAATGGAGGATTCCTGGCTCATAACGCGCGATGACGGGGCCATAACCGGGCGCCTGGTACGGCCTGTTGATTCGGCCGGTCTCTACGTGCCCGGGGGGCAGGGAGGTTCCACTCCCCTGGTGTCATCCGTGCTGATGAACGGCATCCCGGCAGGTATAGCCGGTGTTGCCAGGCGGGTCATGGTGACCCCGCCGGGCAGGGATGGAAAGATTAATCCCGTGCTCCTGTTGGCGGCACAGGAAATCGGCATCAGGGAAATTTACAAGGCCGGTTCAGCATGGGCGGTGGCTGCGCTTGCCTACGGGACCCGTTCCATTCCCCGGGTGGATGTCATTGTCGGGCCCGGCAACCAGTACGTGGCAGAGGCAAAAAGGCAGGTCATGGGGCGGGTGCGCATCGATATGATAGCCGGCCCCAGTGAGGTGCTCATCATCGCCGATGGAACCGCCAATCCTGTTTTCATTGCGGCGGATATGCTGGCCCAGGCCGAGCACGATGCCCAGGCCCTGCCCCTGCTTATCACCACAAGCTGAGACATCGCCGACCGGACCATTGCCGAGCTTGAGCGGCAGCTTGCCGGGCTGGGGCGGCAGGAAACGGCCCGGGCCTCCCTGCGGGACAACGGCGTGATCTTTATAGCGGATTCCCTTGAGGCGGCAATGGATACGGCCAACGAAATTGCCATCGAGCATCTCGAGCTGCAGGTTAAGGATCCCTGGCAGTGGCTGCCTAAAATACGTCATGCCGGGGCAGTCTTTCTTGGTTCATACACTCCGGAAGCGGCGGGTGACTACGTGGCCGGTCCCAACCATGTCCTGCCGACCATGGGGACCGCAAGGATTTCATCCGCCCTTGGCGTGGAGACATTTCTCAAGAAAAGCTCCATTATCTCCTATTCCCGCCGCTCCCTGGCAGGAGACGCGGAACATGTCCGCAGGCTGGCTGCCCTGGAGGGGCTGACAGCACACGAGAATTCCGTAACGGTCCGGGTTGAAGAAAAGGACGGGCAACAGCCGGGTTCCAGTGAATGATAACATGGCACGGGAAGCAAGGGACCTGCTTGGCAGGGGACTTGCACAACTTGGTATCCCTCTTGCCGAACAGGCGATAACCTGCCTTGCCAGGTACAGCCTTGAACTGCTCAAGTGGAACAGGAAGGTCAACCTTGTTGCCAGGAAAACATCCCTTGAAGAACTGATTGAAAAACATTTTCTGGATTCACTGACTCTGCTACCCGTGCTGGAAGATATCGTGCCGGCAAAAGGTGAACTCCTTGATGTGGGCAGTGGCGCAGGGTTTCCCGGACTGGTGGTGAAAGTGGCGCGTCCCGGGCGTCCCGTGTCCTTGCTCGAACCGCGCCTGCGCCGGGTTGCCTTTCTCGAGCATATCATCCGCCTCCTGTCCCTTGACGCCATTACAGTTCTGCCGCATCGCACCGATGAGAAAACAGCGCTGCGCGACCTGCACTGTGCCGTCATCACCAGCCGGGCGGTTGCCGATGTGCCCTCCTTTCTGGAAATGGTGGATGACCTGGCAGATCCCGGCGCCCGCGTGGTCTGCATGCAGGGTCCTACAGGACAGGAGCACTGGGAGAGCGCCCGGGCGCACCCGCGATTTGACCGGGTCGGCATCGAGCATGTCCGGCTCCCTGTTTCCCATGACCATCGGACGCTCCTTGTATTCCGCAAGAGATCCTGAGCTGCGCCGCACAAAAACAGGGGACACCTTCCTTGAGGTAGTACTGGTCAAAAGACTACGGATTTGGTATGTAACGTATCTTTCAGGTATCGCATTATGAACACCAGATCACAGGAATAACGGAATATGAAGAAAATTGCCGTACTGCCCGGCGACGGGATCGGACCGGAGGTCATGGACGAGGCGGTCAGGGTGCTTGATGCTGTTCAGGGTAGATTTGACCTGTCATTTGAATATTCGTATGCCGATGTCGGCGGCATCGCCATTGACAACCATGGTCATGCCCTGCCGGAGAGTACTCTCAAGGTATGCGAAGAAAGTGACGCCATTCTCTTTGGTTCCGTGGGTGGGCCCAAATGGGAGAGCCTGCCTCCGGAGCAGCAGCCTGAACGCGCGGCTCTGCTGCCGCTTCGCAAACATTTTGACCTGTTCTGCAACCTGCGGCGCGCCAAGCTGTTCACGGCCCTGGCTGCGTCATGTCCCCTGCGTCCGGATATTGTCCGTCACGGGTTTGATATCCTGGTGGTCAGGGAGCTGACCTCCGGCATTTACTTCGGCCAGCCCAAGGGGAGGGACGGCGAGGGAGCCGAGGAAAAAGCCTGGGACACCCTGGTCTACACCCGCGCTGAAATTGAACGGATCACCCGAATGGCCTTTGAGGCTGCACGGGTGAGAAACAGAAAGGTCACTTCGGTCGACAAGGCCAATGTCCTGACCACCATGGTACTCTGGCGCGAGGTCGTGAACGAGGTGGCGGCCGATTACCCGGATGTGAAGGTGGAGCATATCTATATCGACAACGCCACCATGCAGCTGGTCCTTGACCCGCGCCAGTTTGATGTCATGCTCTGCGACAACATGTTCGGTGATATTATTTCCGACGAGGCCGCCATGCTCACCGGTTCCATGGGGATGCTGGCCTCGGCAAGCCTGAATGGCGAGAAGTTCGGGCTGTATGAGCCTGCCGGCGGCTCTGCCCCGGACATTGCCGGCCAGGGCATTGCCAACCCCATTGCCCAGGTCTTATCCGCGTCAATGATGCTGCGTTACAGTTTCGGATACGAGGAAGCCGCCTCAGCCATTGCGGATGCGGTTGCCGCAACCCTGGAGAAGAACATCATGACCGCTGACATTGCCGGTGATGGCTGCCGGGTCGTCAATACCAGGCAGATGGGCGACGCGATCATCAGCGAAATACACAACAGGGCAGGGGAATGATACACCGCGACAATATTCTGCTGATCGCCAACCAGGCCAGTCGTGAACTGGCACAAAAAGTTTCGATCGAACTCGATGTCCCGTACACTGAGATGAATACCAGACGTTTTGCGGACGGGGAACTGTATCACGCCTTTCCCTGCGATGTCTCCGGCAGGAACATTATTATTATAGCGGCAACACCCGATGATTCATCCCACCAGGAACTGCTCGACCTGATTGCGGGGTGCCGCTACTGGAACTCAAAATCCGTCAATGTCGTGATCCCATACCTGGGATACTCGACCATGGAAAGGGCCAAGCCGGAATCCGGTGAAATCCCCAAGGGTGTCACCCGGACCAGGCAGATTTTCCGGACCAGGCCGGATTACGTGGCCTTTATTGACCTGCACTCGGAGGCGGTCCTGCATGCCCATGCCGGCGAGATCAGGACCCGGCACCTGTGGACCGAGAAGCTGGCTGCGGAGAAGATCAGGCAACTGGGCCTGAGGGATTATGTGCTTGTTTCGCCGGATTATGGGTTCAGCAAGCGGGTGGCACGGCTGGCCGGGCTGCTTGACTGTCCGCACACCGCGGCCAACAAGGACCGCTACGATGTGGACAGGACAATCATCGGCCAGCTTTCCAGCGCGGTGCGGGGCAAGACAGCCATTATCTGCGATGACATGATCCGCACCGGCGGCTCCATGCTGCAGACGATTGACCGCTGTTACGAAGCAGGGGCGGTCAATGTCATGGTCATGGCCACCCACCTTGTCCTGTCGGGCGAGGCGCGGCGGAATTTCCAGGCCAGGGGCATTGACCGGATCCTCGGTTCCGATACCTTCCCGGGCTGCCGGAATGATGATCTGCTGGACCTGTTCACGGTGGCCCCGCTTATTGCCGGTGAACTGCAGCATTACCTGCGGCTGGAAGACACGAGCACGGAGGACATGGATACTGAATAGGCTCGGCCTTTCAGAGTGGAGGAGAACAATGCGAAAAGTTGCAATCATAGGTTGGCGCGGCATGGTCGGTTCGGTCCTCATGGAGCGAATGCGCCGGGAAAATGACTTCCAGGGTTTTGAAGTTTTCTTTTTTTCAACCTCCCAGGCCGGCCGGGCCGGGCCGGAGATAGACGGCAGGGTGTATGAGCTGCTGGACGCGACCGATACCGGGCTCCTGCAGGAAATGGACATCATCCTGTCCTGCCAGGGAGGTGGCTATACCGGTACCGTTCATCCCGAGCTGCGGAAAAACAACTGGGACGGCTACTGGATCGACGCGGCCTCCACCCTGCGCATGGAAGAAAATTCGGTCATCGTCCTCGACCCGGTCAACAGGACGGTCATCGACAGGGCGCTTGCCGGCGGTATCAAGGATTATATCGGCGGTAACTGCACGGTTTCCCTGATGCTCATGGGGCTTGGCGGTCTGTTCGAGAAGGGCTGGGTGGAATGGGTCACCTCCATGACCTACCAGGCAGCGTCAGGGGCTGGCGCCAAGAACATGCGCGAGCTGGTGAGCCAGATGCGGTATATCGGGAACTCGTCCGCATCAATGCTTGATGATCCTGCCGCCGCGATCCTTGATCTCGACCGCAGGGTGACCGAGACTCTCAGGGACGCTGCCATGCCCACGGACAATTTTGGTACCCCCCTGGCGGCAAGCCTTATTCCCTGGATCGACAGGGCCATGGAAAACGGCCAGACCCGGGAGGAGTGGAAGGGTGGGGCCGAGACCAACAAAATCATCGGCCGGCAGAAGAATCCCGTTCCGGTTGACGGCTGCTGCGTACGGGTCGGCGCCATGCGCTGCCACAGCCAGGCCTTTACCATCAAACTGAACCGGGATGTCCCCCTGGATGAGATCACCTCGGCCATTGCCACCCATAACGAATGGGTGTACCTGGTTGAGAACAACAAAGAAGAGACGCTCAAGGAACTGACCCCGGCCAGGGTAACCGGCACCCTTGACATCCCGGTGGGCAGAATCCGGAAACTGAACATCGGTCCGGAGTACCTGACGGCGTTCAGCGTCGGCGACCAGCTCCTCTGGGGCGCGGCAGAGCCGGTGCGGCGCATGCTGCGGATTGTGCTGGAGTATCTTGGATAGACACGGTACTGATAAGAATTTGTTCAGGTTGGGATGTATCAAAAATATTTAGATTAACGGTTCAGGAAAGTATACCTGTCAATACATTGAATACAACAAACAAGAGGAAGGTAACTCCATGGGAAAAACATACAGGATAGCGGTAATGGGTGGTGACGGAACAGGTCCGGAAGTTGTGGCTGAGGGCCTGAAAGTGTTGCAGGCCGCTGCGGACAAGTTTGATTTCACGCTCCGGTTGACCGATTTTGATTATGGCGGCGACCGCTATCTTGAAACCGGCGAGGTCCTGCCTGACAATGCGGCCGAAGAGTTGTCCGGGCACGATGCCATTTTCCTGGGCGCCATCGGCCACCCGGATGTCAAGCCCGGCATCCTGGAAAAGGGCATTCTCCTGCACTTGCGTTTTGCCCTGGACCAGTATATCAACCTGCGTCCCGTGATCCTTTACCCCAATGTGGAGACGCCGCTCAAGGACAAGGGACCCGAGGATATTGATTTTGTGGTGGTCCGGGAAAACACGGAAGGATTATATGCAGGCGCGGGAGGTGTCCTGAAAAAAGGAACGCCGGATGAAGTGGCGGTGCAGGAATCGATCAACACCAGAAAGGGTGTGGAGAGGTGCATTCGTTTCGCCTTTGACTATGCCCGCAAAAGAGACAAGCGTAAAACCGTCACCCTCTGCGGCAAGACCAATGTCCTCACCTTTGCCTTTGACCTCTGGGAACGCACCTTTTACGAGGTGGCCGAAGAATATCCGGATATAAAAACAGAGTACGCCCACGTGGATGCCACCTGCATGTGGATGGTCAAGAATCCCGAGTGGTTCGACGTCATTGTCACCGACAACATGTTCGGCGACATCATCACCGACCTGGGCGCCATGATCCAGGGCGGCATGGGTATTGCCGCCGGCGGCAATATAAACCCTGAAGGGGTCAGCATGTTTGAGCCCATCGGCGGCTCAGCCCCCAAGTACACGGGCAAGAATGTCATCAATCCGCTGGCTGCCATCGGCGCGGGCCAGATGATGCTCGATTACCTGGGTGAAACCGAGGCGGCGGCAGCGGTTGAAAATGCCATAAAATACGTGGTTTCCGAGAAACTGTCCAGCCTGTCAGCCGGCAAAATGGGATATGGAACTTCCGAAGTGGGTGATCTCGTCGCGGCAGCAGTGTAATGCCGGGACATCCATGATATCGGCCAGCACGTGTGTTAGAACATATTGCAAATCTGTGCCGTTGTAATTACAGTAATTACAACGGCACAAAAACTTTACGTTTCAATACAACATCTAGCACACATTCAAGGTGACACCATGGAAAAACATGTACGCTCAAGGAACATAAAAATATAAAGAGAGGGGTGGGGTCTTACGTATTTTTCAGCTGTAACTGCCTGGATTGTTGATGTTTTTCGGTTTGAACCGGCTTGATTCTATAAACTCCTGTCCGAGACAGTGCCCGGCATGATCCAGCATAACATGCAACTTTACAATAAACAGGACCTGATAAAGTAACTGTATCCTTCGTCCTGCGATTTAATCTACGGTTGTTGACTGAAGAACGAGGGGGAGAACAGGGGTTTTCAGGAGCTTAGAATCCCGTCCTGAAGGGTGAGGCGACGGTCCATGGCGCCTGCCAGTGTTTCGTTGTGCGTAACCATGACAACGGACAACCCCCTGTCTTTGCACATATCGCGCAGCAGGTCAAAGACCATGCGGCCGCTTTTCGAGTCAAGGTTGCCGGTGGGTTCGTCAGCCAGCAGGAGGCTGGGCTGCATGGCCAGCGCCCGGGCCAGGGCGACCCGCTGCTGCTCGCCGCCGGACAGCTCGCCGCTTCTGTGATGCAGACGGTGGGCCAGGTTGACCTGCTCCAGCAGGTTTTTTGCGCCTGCAAGGAGTTCTTTTCTGTCCTGCCCGTGGATCATGCCGGGCATCATCACGTTTTCCAGGGCCGTAAACTCAGGCAGGAGGTGATGGAACTGAAAAATAAAACCGATATGCCGGTTGCGGTGCCTGCTCAGCTCTTTTTCATTCAGCGAGGCCAGAGGCCGGCTGTTAAAGGTGAGTGTGCCTTCCGTGGGCAGGTCCAGGGTGCCAAGAATCTGAAGGAGGGTTGTTTTTCCTGATCCTGATTCGCCCACAACAGCGATCATTTCGCTCTTCCTGACCGTAATGTCGATTCCTTTCAGCACATGAATCCTGTTCGGATCCGAGCCAAATGACTTGTGAATGCCCTCTGCCTGAAGGAGGGGGAAGGTGGCCAGATTGTCGCTGTTATTCATAGGTCAGGGCCTCGGCAGGCTGCACTTTTGACGCCTTCCACGAGGGATACAGGGTGGCGGCAAGTGTTATGAGTATCGCCGATACGGCAATGATGCTGACATCAACAGGCACCACCTTGATGGGCAGGGTGGACATGGGATAGACATTGCTGGGAAGTTCGATGAATTTGTAGCGTTTCAGGATGGCGCAGAGCCCCAGCCCACCGATGACCCCGAAAACGGTCCCGGTCATGCCGATAACAGCGCCCTGGTTGAAAAAGATGCGCATGATTGAGCCGGTGGTCGCGCCCATGGATTTGAGAATGGCTATGTCGCGGTTTTTTTCCATGACCACCATGATCAGGGCGCTGATGATATTTAAGGCGGCAACCAGGATAATCAGGTCAAGGGCGATGAAAATACCGGCCTTTTCGAGCTTCAGGGCCGCAAAAAGGTTCTGGTTGAGCTGCATCCAGTCCCGGACCGAGTAGCCGGGGCCAAGCGCTTCCCTGATATTATCTGCGACCCGGTCCGCCTGCTCAACGTTTCTGACCCGTACCTCCAGGCCGTGCACCCCTTCTTCTTCACCGTTCAGGCTTCTGGCAGTGGTGAGATTGATGAAGCCCAGGGTGGAATCGTACTCAAACATCCCGGTTGCAAAGATGCCTGTTACAATGCAGGTCCGGATTTTCGGGAGCACACCCATGGGTGAGAGGGGACCGTCCGGGGAGATGAGCCTGACCCTGCTTCCCTTTCTGATGCTGAGCTGCCTCGCAAGTTCCTGGCCGATGATAATGCCCGGCAGATCAGCTTCGCGGTCAAGGTCGTCAAGCTGACCGGCTTTCATCTTTGTGCTGATATTGATGACATTACCGGCTGTCCGGGGATCAATACCACGTAGGACTATGCCGCTGGAGTTGCGGCCGGAGGAGATGAGCACCTGTCCATAGATATATGGCGTCGTTGCTTCAACGCCCTTGATGGCCTCAACCTGCCGGGCAAGCTTGGTCGCCCTGGTGATGTTGTTGCCGTAGCGCTGGACAAGCACATGTGAATTGATGCCGATGATCTGGTCGCGAAGTCCTTCGGTAAATCCGGTATACACGGACAGGACAACGATCAGCGCCATGACCCCGACAGCAACACCAAGGATGGAAATAACGGAGATCAGCGAAATAAACTTATGCTTGCGCTTGGCCCTGAGATACCGTCGGCTGACAAACCATTCAAATGACATTTTTTTACTCAGTATCTCGGGAGTTCTCTGTATGGCATCACGTTACAGGAGTAAATATCATTTTCCTGCTTCGGGTTTGAGATGCGGGAAGAGGATGACGTCCCGGATGGACGGGGAATCGGTCAGCAGCATGACCAACCTGTCTATGCCGATACCCTCGCCGGCCGCCGGCGGCATGCCGTACTCGAGGGCACGGATATAATCATGGTCCAGCTCCGGATGGATCTCTTCATCATCTCCCCGCTCGGCGATCTGCTGTTCAAAACGCTTGAACTGGTCTTCCGGGTCATTGAGCTCGCTGAAGGCATTGGCAATCTCGCGACCGGTAACAAAGAGTTCGAACCGGTCCGTTACACCGGGGTCTTCCTCATTGCGCCGGGCCAGTGGTGAAACCTCTGTCGGGTAGGATGTCACAAAGGTGGGGTTGATCAGCTTTTCCTCTACCAGCAGTTCAAAAAGTTCAGTTTTGGCTTTGCCTGGACCTGCCCCGGGTTGGAGCTCAACCCCCCTGTCTCGGGCAAGCTGCATGACAGCCGCGTCGTCCTGCAGCATTTTTTCGTCAATACCGCCGACTTCAACAAGGGCCTCATCCATGGTGTAGCGTTTCCATGGCGGAGAGAGATCAACAGCCTGCCCCTGGTAGGTCAGTTCCATGGACCCGGTTATTTCATCCGCTAACCATGATATCATTTCCTCGGTCAGGTCCATCAGGTCCTGGTAGGTGACGTAGGCCTGGTAAAACTCAAGCATGGTGAACTCGGGGTTGTGCCGGGTTGAAAGCCCCTCGTTTCTGAAATTGCGGTTTATTTCAAATACCTTTTCAAAGCCGCCTACAAGCAGCCTTTTCAGGTACAGTTCAGGGGCAATGCGCAGGTAAAGGTCAATGCCTAATGCCTTGTGATGTGTTTTGAACGGCTTGGCCGTGGCCCCGCCCGGAACAGCCTGCATCATGGGGGTTTCCACTTCGAGAAAGCCACGGTTGGTCAGGAATTCGCGAATGAGCCGGATGACATCCACTCGTATCCTGAATGTCTCGCGTACTTCCGGGTTGACAATCAAGTCAACATAGCGCTGGCGGTACCGGGTTTCAACATCAGTGAGCCCGTGAAATTTTTCCGGAAGCGGACGCATGGACTTGGTTATCATCTGCATCTTCGAGGCCTCAATGGAAAGCTCACCGGTTTTGGTTTTGAAGAGCCGACCGTGCACACCGACAATATCGCCCACATCCCATTTTTTAAAAAGTTTGAAATCCTCATCTCCCAGGTTGTCGCGTTTCGCATAGATCTGGATACGTCCGCTTTCATCCTGGATGTGGAAAAAAGCGGCCTTGCCGAATCTTCGCATGGACATGATCCGTCCCGCGACGCGGTAAACATTGCCGTTATCCTCAAACGCCTCCGCGGCAAGCTGTTCACCGCGCGGCAGGACTTCGGAAATCGGAATGGGGGTCGTAAAATCGTTGCTGTA
Source organism: Deltaproteobacteria bacterium (assembly GCA_024277485.1). The sequence continues at coordinate 18,741 of JAJRVA010000234.1, forward strand.
GAGCTTGACGCCGCTCTCTTCGAGGAGCTTTGCCTTGTCACGTCGCTGTTTGAGGAGATTGCTGGTCTGGTCCATGGCTCTGTTTTGTCTAAAGGTTTATATACATCATCAATCAGTCTGACAGACACATCATCTGTTTATTGTACAAATTCGTCACGAAGAGATGCTGAGACGGTCCTGGTCAGGTCCAGTACTTTCCGGGCCAGTTCCGGGGCCAGAGAGCCTGTCCCGCAACTGGGGGTTATCAATGTCCGGCAGAAGATTTCCTCTTCACTGCGATGTTCACCGGCAAGGGTTTTGACCTGGTGGCGCCAGAGATCTGCAAGCGAATCGGTTGTCTCCCTGCAAATATCTTCTTCACTGGAAGTCGGCACGCCGCCCCAGGCAAGGATTCCTCCCCGTGCAAAAAAAGCCTCCACTTCTTTCTTCAGGGCAGCGATGCGGTCAAAAAAACCGTAGGCGTCAAAACTGAGGATATCAATTTTCGAATTAAGCAGAAGACCCCAGTCGGTATTGGCACAGACGTGGATTCCGGCCAGGCCGCCGGCATGGTGAATTGCCTCGGCCACCTCGTTGAGCGTCGCCTGTATCTCTTCCGGCGTAACTCCGATAAAGGCCGAGGAACCCAGGCCGGCCAAGGCCGGTTCATCAATGAAGAGAAGGACAGGCCTGTCATTGTCGCCCTTGAGCAGTTGTGTCTGCCAGGCAGCCTTCATGGCAATGGATTTGGTCACCATGTCCCGGACAGTTTCATCGAAATATCCTGCCCGCCCTTTGGTGTCCTTGATTCCGGTCAGCATGGTGAACGGGCCGGTAACCTGGCCCTTGACCGCCTGTACTCCGGCAAGTTCATCGAGTTTTTCAACAAAGAGATACAGGCCCGCGGCCCTTTCCCGGCTGGTTGTGAACCGGGACCCGGGCAGGGAGGCAGGGTCTTCGGAGACAGCAAGATACTCCTCGTAAAAGGCAAGCATATCTTCATCAAAACCACTGTACGAGGTATCGAAATAGATTTTCGCGTCAGGGGAGGCAGGGTTTTTCTCCGTTATACAGGGGATTCCCTCGGTAAACTGGGGCAGCATTCTTTCCAGGGGATGAACAGGCAACTGGGGCCAGAGCGGGATTTCGGGCGTGGCCCCAAGTATCCATTCCAGCGCTGTTTCGTGGCTGTCTAAAGGTAAACTGCCGATCAGGACCGGTAGTCCGTTAAAGGCATGTTGACCATTGGCATTGGTCGTCATCTCTTTCCCTCGAAAGGTGATTCTACGCAAAAAATTACAAACCGGGCTGTCTGGACCGGATGAGAATCACCCGGCGTTCACGATTCTGTAATATACTTGTTTCTTCAGAAAAAGATATCAATAGTGCGAAGATGGACTGATGTCAATTTTTTTAAGAAGGTACGGCTTTTTGAGTGTTCGGCAATGGGCGGTACGTGCGTCAGCCGTTAAGAGTCAGGTGTGCAACCGATTCAATATGATGCGTCTGTGGAAACATGTCAACAGGTGTAAGAGCGGAGAGCCTGTATCCCCTGGTGACAAGTGCCTTCAGGTCCCGGGCAAGTGTAGCCGGGTCGCTGGATATGTAGATTATACTTAGCGGCTTCAGATCGGCAAGCAGTTGTGTTGATTTGCCCAACCCCTGCCGGGGCGGATCAAGCACCACAACGTCGAACCGGGCAGTTCCCTTGAGAAGTTCAATTTCACCCAGGTCTGCCGCGATTTTCCTGAAC
>JAJRVA010000235.1 GCA_024277485.1 Deltaproteobacteria bacterium
CTGTTCGGCGAGTCTGTACCAGGGTTGAATATCTGAAATATCACCGGAGTGGTTGGCAAAACTTATCCTGCTGACAACCCATTTGAAACCATCAAAGGCAAGTTTGTTGTTTTTGCCAACCGTCGAGACAATTTGTTCCGGGTTCAGCAGATCCGCCAGGGGTGCTCCCGCCTGCGGCCCTGCCGTAATTGAACCGGCAAGGGCCCTGGCCATTCCAGGCAGGAATTCTTCGAGGTCGGCACACATGGATTGCATAAGTTGCCTGGATTCCCGCAGGGAAAAAAACTGCGGCGGCAACTGATCAAAATGCTTGAGCATAACATGAGCATCCCGGAGACATGCTTTATACAGGTCAGCCCGGTCCGCTTTCGCGCCACCGGCAACCATGCGCAGCACAAAAGTCGCGTCAGACAAAGTTTTGCATGAAACAGCATGGCTGTTATTGCGAATCTGCGGGGACTTCTCCGGAAACAGAAACAGGCGCGACCGTTTTTCAATCGACCTGAATTTTTCCGCAACCTGGTTGACCGGCAATAACCGACCGTCATCAGCAAGTTCTCCTGTGGCGTAACAATCATCCGGCCAGCTGCGTCCTTTCGCGAGTTCGCCCATTGCCAATCCAAACGGGAGTCCCAGGGATGCACCTGTTACCGGGCTCTCCATCTCATCCTGCAGGGAAAAGAGAAAAAAGGTTGTTTTCGGAGAGTCGATTTCCCGGGATGCTGCAAGGGCATGGCGCAACGCCTCCATGCCCTCTTCGTCGGGAAAGGGCGGGAAAAGCATTTCCAGGGCGGGGGGGCCGGGACACGCTCCGAGCATGAACCACACGGTTTCCGTCAAAGCGCCGTGTCTCACAAGGACCGGCACGACTGTCCATCCGGCCTGCAGTATTTTTGCAATCGTTGTCTCTGTTTCGTGTTCTTCCGCGAGTCGGGCCAGGGCCCTGCGCGGCAAACCGTATTCCATCTTTTCCCGCGTCCCGGCCAGGCAGGAGCAGAGATGTTTGCGCAGGAGAGAGCCAAGGCCGAGGGGCTCCGCAAGGGAGGTAAGTTCGGCGAAAGTATCTGGATCCGGCAGCGGGGCCCGGCCGGGCGCCTTCAGGTGAGATGCCGCGGCGGCGCGGTTACGGCGCAGGAGCGCCTGGAGCGTATGCCAGGGACCGGCGCGGTCGACAGGCCTGTTACCTGGGGGTGAAAATTCGGACAATCAGCTCTCCCTGCATTGGATTTTCACAGTGTTCCACCGGAAAGACAGCCCAGAAGACCTGATCCTCGCAGCCGGATTCACCGGGCAGGGGCATGAACACGGTGTCCCTGCATCGCAGCCGGAAAAAAAAACGGGAATCGGGCGCCATCTCCGGACAGCGGCCGCTGACGTGCAGACGGGTTCCGTGCACGGCCCGGTTGGTGACCTGCAGTTGCGCGGTTTCGACCTCACCGATGCGGCCGTTCTCAATATGGAAGACGAGCGCGGTTATCATGTCATTGCCTGCCGCCGCCCTGGGCAGGATTTCTTTTCCGGGCGTGAGCCGGGTTATGTTCTCGAGCAGTGACAGGGCGGCGGAGCGGGGCGGAATCGATTCAAGCGGCAACAGGGCGAGATCATCGAGCAGTTCGTCACTGCTCCGGTAGCGCAGGCCGAGTTCGCTCGGTTCTCCTTCGGCCTGAGCGGCTGATGGGTCGTGCTCAGTCATGAGTTCCGCCACGGCCGCCGAGGAAAAGAAAAAACCGGTTTCCACCTCCATCTGCCGGAAGAACCAGCGGAGCGAGCCGATGTCGCACCCCGGCCCGGCCGATGGTGGAGCATCCCGCAGCCGGGCGAGCATGATTTCGGAGACCGCGCCGAAACAGATGCGCAGATCGGCGCGTTTGAGCGTGTACCTGTTCCAGGGCTGGGCAAAACCGGCAAGGCCGTTGTCAAGACGCAGATCATCCGGGCCGGCGAAGGTTTCGTCATCACAGGTCTGCGCCACGTTGACCGCGACAGGATCCGGCAGAGCGGTGATGAGCACCAACGGCGGGGCGTAATAGCGGTTTTTCGGTCCCCAGTTTCCCAGTTCGGGCGCAAGGGACCATATCTGGCCCGGCGCCGGGTCGGGATGGGGATAGCTGGACAGTTCCGCCGGAACATGCAGGGCCGGAGGGGCCATGTCCCGTTCGTCCCTGCACCAGGGGCAGAGTTCCAGATGACGTTTCAGGGGGTGGGTGTTCCTGCCCCGGAGAATATGGAGCGGCGGGCAGCAGCGGTGCCGCCACGCCCTGAGCCATGCCGCACCGTCAGGATCGAGCCTGTTCATGGTATCAATAGAATGGTTGAAGTCATTGTTACCTCTCTTTACGGACATTCTTTCGTTTTTTTGCACTCTTCCTGCATCGCATCGAGGAAGGCACGGCCGATTTCGTCAGGAAGATCGTCCGGGTCCGGGCCCGGCCAGTTCTCGCAGAATCGTTTGATCTTGACCGTGCCCCTGCTGTACAGCCGGTACGCGCGGTTATGGTCCGGAAAATCCATCCGTGATGCTATCTCCTGAAAGGTAATTTCCGGCCTGGTCAGTCGCAGGCAGAAAACAAAAAATTCGTCAGGGCTCAGGCATGAGGCCGCCTGGAGGGCGAGGACGGAGATCGAGTCCAGGCGGGCCAGGCGGTCGATACGGTTTTCCATTGCTTCCCGGGGGGCGGCATGATCCGCCGATAGGGTGGTTTCCCGGGCGGCATTCAGCCATGGATGGTGCGTGGTTAAAAAGGTCGTCAGCGCGCGGACCGGTATCCAGCAGTCGTGTTGCATGTGCGCCGATACCCTGGCGTAGAAGTCAACGGCGCACTTGGTGAGAAAACGGGTCTTGAAAATTTCCTGTTCAGGCGACGAGGATGCGGGCATGGGGGATGGGGGCCAGTCCCGGTACAGATCCTCGGGGCCTGTCCAGACGGTCCCGTCGTCCGGCCGCACCGGAGCCATTGTGTAATCGACCCGGGCGCCTGTCGGCGCGCGGGTGGTGAAGCGCCGGTCCCGGCTGACGGTTTCCCGGGCCCGGCGGTACAGGTAGCCCCTTGGATTGTGTTTTTTGCTCCGGGCCGTTTCCCGCCATTCATTGATAAACCTGTGCCAACCGTACTGCAGGACATGCGGGATACGGCCGGTCAGGATATCATGGGCGAGTCCGGGTTTTTTTGCCAGTTCATCGGCAAAGGTGTCCAGAAGAAAGGCGATGAAATCGTGGCCGATTTCCTCCCGGATATCCTGTTTTTCCTCTGCTGAACAGTTTTTGCGGATGGGGTAGGGGCACACCTCGGCCATACCGGATGAAAGAACGGTCCCGCGGAACACTGCGTTGACGGTCCGGAGGCAGTGATCGTAACCGTCTTCCGAGCTGATCCAGTCCCGGAACATCCTTTGCGCGTCGGTCAGAATATCGCTCATTACCCGGTTCCGCCAGGGGTGGAAAGGCATGATTCGGGAACCCGGCCCCGAAACCGGAGCTTGCTGGAGAATCGAATGTCCAGGGGAACGGTGAAAGCGTGCTGTTCCACCAGGTATGATCGAGTTTTGGTGGTTTCCCCCGACATCTCAAGCCGGCATCCTTTCCTGATATATCGCTGACGTCCCCTGGAGAAGTCCTTGCGGGAGCAGGGGCAGACCAGGCGTCCGGCCGGGTGAGCCTGAAGGACGAAAATCGGGTGGGTTGTTTTGTCCTTGCGCAACGTGGCCGGAAACGAGCCGGTTTGTTCCCTGAGATCCCGGTCCGGCACGCCGGAAAAAAACATCCTCTCCTCCCACTGCATGGGCGGCAGGTTTCTGATGCTTGATCCCAGGATGCTCAGGTCCGGTTTTTTCACTCTACCCCAATTATTGATTTCAGGTAATCCATGAAAAAAAGGAACAGACAAAAAAAATTTACCTGTTGCTATGGCAACGGAACAGAAGGGGAAGGATCACCTTGTAACCGCTAATCCATGCCCGTCCGGAAATGGCCCTTTTGCCCAAACTCTGCGTCATGCTCAAAAAATAATGCTCGAAATATCATCTCTATGTCTGTGCTTATTTTTTTCACATTCCTTGAATTTGAACAAAATTGCTCATTTTTAAATTGACACTAATCTGCCAGAAAAAGTCAAGTATGAGAAGAATTTTTTATAAATACGCCGGGAGCATTGCAGAGCATGCTCTCCTGCGCGTCAAGATTTTATGAAATTGCACGGGATCGGGCCGTGAATCCGGAAAAGATTTGCGAAAACCTGTAGATTTCATTAACTATTATGATTCAGGGGTGAGCCGTGTAATACAAAAACATGGAATATATGTCGTCTGCAGAAACCGAAAAAAAAACCTCCCCGGGGGTCCAGGTCAAGAAAAAACGGCTGGGTGTCCTGATCGGCGGTTCAGGCCTGATCGGCGGGACACTTGCCCATTATTTCAAGACCAGGACGACGGACGAGATCGACATACGCGCGCCCAGCAGCAAAAAACTGTCAATCCGCAACTCCGAGGACATCAAGACCTACCTCACCCGCGTCCGTCCGGACTTTGTGGTGAATTCGTCGGTGGCCGTACTGGACAGTGATGCCCAGCTGGCCTTTGAGGTAAACTATCTTGGCAGTATCAATCTTGCCCGGGCATGCTGCGCCCTGGGAATCCCCTATATCCATTTCAGTTCGGCGGCAACACTTCCCAACGGCGAGGACCTGTCCGAGGATGACCACCTGCCTCTGTCCGCGTCCCTGACCCATTATGCCAAGTCCAAACTGATGACCGAAAGGACCCTCAGGTACATGGGCAAGCACCAGGGTCTTGACTTCACGATTATCAGGCTGGCCATTGTGTATGGTGAGCACGATCATAAGATCCAGGGCTTTCACCGGCTCTTTTTTTCCATTGCCGACGAGGCCATGCCCTTCATGATCACCAGGAAGGGGGTCAGGCATTCCTATACGAATTCAAACAAGATTCCCTACTTTGTCCATCATGTCCTGGAGAACCGGCAGGAGTTTTCCAGGGAAACGTACCATTTTGTTGACCGTGACCCGGTCAACATGGCAGACCTGATCCTGACCATCAAGTCGTACCTGGAGCTGAAACGTCCCCGGGAGCTCTATGTTCCGTATGCGGTTGTCCGTTCAGGCAAGATTTTTCTGCAGTGGCTGGCCGGTATCCTGAACTGGTTCGGCATCAGTGTCAGGCTGCCGCCGGAACTTATCTTTCTGGAGCATTTTTATAAATCGCAGACCCTGTCCAGCGAAAAACTGCGGGCTTCAAGTTTCAAGGATCCCTTCCCGGATGAAACAATCTATACGGCCCTGCCCAAGCTGGTTGTCTATTATCTTGAACGGTGGGGGCACCTGAACCTGATAACGACCTTTAACGAGGAGTTCCTGGGCAATTTTGTCTTTGAGGAGGACTTCATTCATAATCCGAGGGAGCTGATGAATTCGATCCACAGCGATTCTGTTTCGCCGTTTCCGGAAATGGCCGGACTGCGAAATTCCTCGCAGCAGCAGGACAGGTAGGGATCGTTATCATACACCGGTACAGGGGAGGAGGCGGTATGTCCGAAAAGATAGTTCTGGCAAACTGGAAGGCGAACCTGTCGCCGGCCCGTGCCGCGGAGTGGCTGGCTTCCTTTAAGGAGCAGTACCGTCCCGTTGCCGGGATCCGGGTGGTCCTGGCAGTTCCCCTTCTTCACCTGCAGATGTTCGGCAGGGAATTCAGGTCCTCCGACAGGGTATCATGGGCGGCCCAGGATGTCTCTCCGTTTCCGCCCGGCAGTTACACGGGTTCCTTTCCGGCGGCATGGCTTCAGGGAAGGGTTGATTTCGTTCTGACCGGGCACCGGGAGCGGCGCCGCTATTTTCATGAGTCCATTCAGGATGTGGCGGGCAAGGTGCGGGAAACAGCAGCCGCGGGACTCAAACCGGTTCTCTGCATGGACCGGCAGACGGCTGCAGCACAGATTGCCGCCCTGGACGCGGAGGATATGGAGCAGATGATTGTAGCCTGCACCCCGGCTGAGGCGGAATCGCTCGAAATCGCCGCGAGCCCGGAGTCTGTGGGCGAAGACGCGGCATATTTCAGGGAAATTTCCGGCGGATGCCCGGTTCTTTACGGCGGCGGAGTCAATAAAGAGAATGTGGCGGATTTTCTCTCCCTGCCGGAGCTTGCGGGGGTGATGGTCGCCTCAGGGTGTCTTGATCCGCAGGATTTTATTGATCTTCTGACAAGGGCCCGATGATGCCCCATTGGCGCTGATACCCTGAGGGTTTCCAACCTCCACCTTCCACCTGAAAATTACATCGCCAGCAGCCTGCGGATCCTCTCCTCCACCGGGGGGTGGGTGGAAAACAGGCTTTTCAGCTGGCCGCCGGTCAGGGGGTTGACAATGTACATCTGCGCACTGGCCGGGTTGACCTGCATGGGAATCTGTTTGTTGTACGTGGTCAGTTTCTGCAGGGCGCTGGCCAGGGAGCGGGCATTACCGCTTATTTCAGCTCCTGCCGCATCGGCTAAGTATTCACGGCTCCTGGAAATAGCCATCTGGATAAGTCCCGCGGCCAGCGGAGCGACAATGATCATCACCAGCGCGGCCAGCGGGTTGCCGCCTTCGTCGTCACTTCCCCTGCCGCCGAAAATCATGGCCCACTGGGCCATTGTCGCCAGGTAACTGATGGCGCCCGCCATGACGGCGGCAATGGAACTTATCAGTATATCGCGGTTCTTTATATGACCGAGTTCATGGGCCAGCACCCCTTCCAGTTCCTGCCTGCTCAGGAGCTGCAGGATGCCGGTTGTTACCGCCACTGCCGCATGCTCCGGGTTTCTGCCGGTGGCAAAGGCATTGGGAGTCGGGTTGTCGACAATGTATACCCTCGGCTTGGGCAGGCCGGCGCGCTGCGACAGCGTCTCGACGGTCCGGTGCAGTTCCGGGGCCTCGTTTATGGAAACCTCCCTGGCACGGTTAATGGCCAGGGCCATCTTGTCACTGTTCCAGTAGGCAAAGAAGTTCAGCCCAAGGGCCATGACCAGAGCGATCACCATGCCCTGCTGCCCGCCAAGGGCCTGGCCTCCAACCAGGAACAGGGCGGTGAGAGCCGCCATCAGGATAAATGTTTTGGCCGTGTTCATTTTCCGGTTCCTTTTGTTGTTGTTGTTTTCATGTGGTTGATTACAAAATAAGGTCACCCAATCGGAAGTCAAGACCGGGAAGAGGGACTACAGGAGAAGGAAATAATAGCCGATATACCCGGCCAGAAAAAGGAAGCCGTGCCAGCGCAATGCTCCTGTTGTGTGGTGGAGAATCGGAAACAGGACAAGGGTAAAGACAATCATGACCGGGATGTCCCGGTAGAGGAGTTCCCTGGAGAGTCCAACCGGAGTGATTACTGCTGTCAGGCCCAACACCATGAACAGGTTGAACATGTTCGAGCCGATCACGTTGCCTATCAGGAGTCCGCTCTCGTTGCGCCTGAGAGCGGATATGCTGGAGGCCAGTTCAGGCAGGGAAGTACCCACGGCAGCCAGGGTCAGGCCGATGACGAGTTCGCTCACGCCGAAGTAACGGGCCGTATCGGCTGCACCTCGGATGAATATATCGGAACCAAGGGCAAGAAGTACCAGGCCCACGGCAATGTACAGCGCCGCCCGCCCCGCAGACGGGATATCTTCTGTCCGGTCATCCTCTCTGATCCGTTGCCGGCTTTTTCCGGCAGTGCAGGAAAAGTATGTATAGCTGATCAGGGCAAGAATGAAAAAGAGGCCGATAGGCCGGGGAAAATATCCGAGAGAGGCGCAAAGCAGGAGTATTATACTGCCGGCCAGGACCAGGAGAAGTTCGATCCACACCTCTTTCAGGGCCAGGCGCAGGGGCAGTATCATGGCCGATATGCCTAAGACCAGGCCGACATTGGCGATGTTGCTGCCGACCACGTTGCCGATCATTATCTCGGGGTATCCCCGCAGGGATGCGGTCAGGCTGACAAAGAGTTCAGGGACCGAGGTGCCGAATGCCACTACGGTCAGGCCGACCATCAGGGTTGACATGCCGAAGCGCCGGGCCAGTTTTGCCGCCCCGGAAACCAGGAGTTCCCCGCCGCCGAAAAGCATCAGCAGACCGGCCGCAATGAACAGAAAAGCCATGCCCAGGGATGTCACTGAGGCTGCCGTCATGGCTGAACAAAATCCTTGATATCCACGTTGCCGTGCCCTCTGAAGGCGCGGTCAACGATTTTTTTCAGTGGTTTTTTTATTTCGGGCAGGGGGCTGACCGGGGGGATGTCGGGAAGCTGGTCAGCAAGGGGCGGCGGCGGTTTGACCTGCATCTTTTGGTCAAGCTTTTCACCGGTCCTGGCAAGGATTCCTCCTGCCATGGGCCCGGAGGTGTAGACGCCGTTGCCCTCGAGGCCCCGGAGAAAGTCCATCATGGTGCCCAGGTCATGTTTTTTATGGAAAAGCTTGATTTCCTCAACAATGGTTTCCCGTTCTCCGGCAAGTTTCATCATGTTGTCCCGGTATTCGTCAATATCCCGGGCCAGGTTTTCATAGGTGTCAAAAACCATGTTTTTGAAACGGCCGATCCGGGTCAGGCCCCGGATTCGCTGTCCGGCAAAGACCCGTTTTCTGATGCTCGGGGATTCCGTCAGGTAGGGATCGTAAAAGATCAACCGGTCCAGTCCGGCCAACTGGAAAAATTCATGGATAAGTGTTTCATCTTTCAGTAAGATATACAGCCTGACAAGATCAAAGCCGATTTTTTGTTCAAGCCGCACATGCGAGGCGAGAACCCGATCGTCGTAATCCTGGATGTCTTCTTCAATGAGCCTGCGGAAACCGAAGTACCGGTCAGCCATTTCTTTTTTTATCTCAAGGGCGAGAACTGTATTGATATCGTCCTGCATACGTTCATATCCCTGACATGCAAGGGGGTTAATCCTGCAGATGCAACAGTTACCTTTCCTATACCGTATCCGGGCAATGTTTTCACTGAGTATATCAACCGGGGGTGGATATGACATCTGCTGACCTGCGGGAAGAGGTAAAAAACAGGATCCGGGATACAGCCGATATCGCCCAGGTGATAGGCGAGGTGGTTGAACTCAGGAAGGCCGGTTCCAGGTATACCGGCCTGTGCCCTTTCCATGCCGAGAAGACGCCTTCGTTTTCCGTCAATCCCCAGGGGCAGTTTTTTCACTGCTTCGGCTGCGGTGAATCCGGTGATGTCTTCTCGTTTATGATGAAGTATCACCGGTTGTCATTTCCCGAGGCCCTCAAGGAACTGGCCCGGCGGTACCATATCGACCTGCCTGAGCCGCGATTGAGCGACGCGGACAGAAAACGTATCCGGGAACGGGACCTCCTGTACCGGGTGAACAGGGAGGCTGCCGCGATATTCCGGCAGTATCTCCTGGAATCTCCGGCAGCGGAACAGGCACGGCACTATCTCGCGGAAAGAGGGGTTCCGGAAGAAGTGGCCGAGGTGTTCGGCCTGGGCTTTACCCCTGATCCGTCCACAGCGGGATGGAGTTTTGTGATCTCGCGCCTGCAGGCCATGCATCTTCCCGTTGCTGTTATAGAAAAGGCGGGGCTTGCGGTGAAAAAAGACCGGGGCGGCCACTATGACCGGTTCCGGGACCGGATCATGTTTCCCATCCATAATGTGTCCGGCCAGGTGGTTGCCTTTGGCGGCCGTATCCTTGGCGAGGGACAGCCCAAGTATATGAACTCCCCGGAAAGTCCGGTTTTTAACAAGAGCCGCCTGCTGTTCGGCCTGTTTCAGCACCGGGAGACGATCCGGCAGTGCCGCCGGGCCCTGGTTGTGGAGGGAAATTTCGACCTGGTTCTTCTTGCTGTTCACAACATAAAAAATGTTGTCGCTCCCCTGGGGACCGCTTTGACCCGGGAACATATACGCATGCTCCGGGGATACTGCGATGAGGTTGTCCTCCTGTTTGACGGGGACAGCGCCGGTCTGAAGGCTGCGATGCGCTCGGTTCCTTTTTTCCTGGCCGAACAGGTTGATGCCAGGATCGCTGTTTTGCCCGATGGCCACGATCCGGACAGTTTTGTCAGGGAAAAGGGAGCCGGCGGGGTGGAAGACCTGGTCGAGAAGGCAAGTCCGCTGGCTGAATTTGTCTTTGACGCGCTGGCCCGCCGGCACGGCATGACACTTGACGGGAAAGGCAGGATCGTCGGTGAACTGCAGCAGATCGTAGCTGCTGCCGATGATGCTGTGCAGCGGTCTCTCATGGTATCCCACTTCAGCGAGATGCTTGGTCTTGCCCCGGCGCAGTTTGAGGCGGGCCTGCGCGGTACGCCGGCGAAAAGGCCGCAGGCAGAGCGCTCCTCCAGGGAAAGCCTGCGCGATCTGCCGCGCAAACAGCGCCAGCTCATTGATTTCCTGATTCTGTACCCTGAATATTTTCCGCAGCTGCTGGAAGCCGGTGTTGAGAAGGTTATCTCGAACCAGGAGATTATGCATATTTTCAGCTGCCTGAAAGAGCTGTCCCGGCAGGGGCACCTGACGCCGGACAGGCTGCTGACGGCGTTGCCGGAAGAGAGTGGTGGCAGGCGCTATGTGGCTGAGCTGCTTATTGCAGGGAGTCCGGGCAGTGCGGAAGATCCCGGGCAGGAGGCCCGGCAGATGTGCAGCGAAGTGCTGCGGTGGCTGCAGGCGGAAATGAGGCAGCAGGAAGGCGCCGGTCTGCAGGAACAGATAAACGAGGCGCAGCGATCAGGCGATACGGAACTGCTCATGAAGCTGCTGGCCCGGAAGCAGGAAATGGGGAAAATGAATGATTTTTGATAACCTGTTGAAAGAAATGAAAAATCTGGTTATGAATGACAGGTAATGATAAAGTTGTCAGGGTTGAACGAGTGCGGGGACATTTGCTGTTGCCTGCACACACACGTCGGCTGCGAGGCCGGAAGGAGACGTGGATCCGCACCTCATGGTTGTTCGTGAGCGTGTTCAAGACAAGCCACCCGGGCTGCAGAAGGTATCCTTCAGCCGGAATTTGAGCATGATATCCGCCCGTAAAACGGACGTGAAACAACTGGTTTCAATCTTTTTCATTGAGGGAGAACGAGAATGGCCAATGGGAAAAAAAATGCTGATTCCGGGGCAACCGATTTTCAGCAGAATTTTTTAGGGGATACATCCGGTTATCCTGACCTGACAGGAATTTTTGACGATAATGATGTTTCTCTCTTTGATTCCATGGATAAAGATTCCCTGACAAGTTTACCTGAAGAAGTCAAATCCGACCGCCGTAAAACACCATCGACGACCGGCAGGAGAAAGGGCGACCGCCGTTCCGGAACCGATCGGAGAAAAACCGGATCCAGTATTGATCCGATGAATATTTATCTCAAGGAAATGGGCAACCTGACCCTGCTCAGTCATGACGAAGAGGTGGCCCTGGCCCAGATGATCGAGCAGGGGGAAGTGCGGGTTCAGCAGTCTGTCCTGCGTCTCTCCACGGGGATGGTCATCCTCAGCGATCTGGCCGAGGGAGTCCGGGCGAAAAAAATCAGGATAGCCTCGGTCCTGAAGGGGCTTTCGGAAAGTGACGACAAGGCGCTTGCCGTGATTGAGGAGGGTTTCCTCGATAAAATCGATACAGCCGTTGAACTTGACGAACAGCGCAAGGTCTTGTGCCGCCGGTTACGGGAAAACATCGATGACCCTGTGGAAATGGACCGGCTGCTGAAGGAAATAACAAAAATCGGTTTTGAGATCGCGGAATTTTTCCAGGACTACCGTATCTGCAGCAAGGGTATTTTTTCCGTGGCCGATGCTGTAAGAGAAATGGGCCTGAAGTTTGAAAAGGCCAGGGTCGAAGCGCTGAGGAAGAGCAATGAGCCCGCATCTGATGAACAGTTAGAGATTGACCGCCGCATCACCCTTGAACTTGCCGAAAACCTGGGTGTAACCAGTGATTTCCTGGGTGATATCCTTATAGACCTGGAGTTGGGCAAGGAGGAGGTCCGGCAGGGCAAAGAATCCCTTGTCAGGGCGAACCTGCGCCTGGTGATTTCAGTATCGAAAAAATTTCTCAACCGGGGCCTGCAGCTTCCCGACCTGATACAGGAAGGCAACATCGGCCTGATGAAGGCGGTTGAAAAGTATGATTACAAGCGCGGTTACAAGTTTTCAACCTATGCCACCTGGTGGATACGACAGGCGATAACCAGGGGGATCGCCGACCAGGGCCGCACGATCCGGCTGCCGGTCCACATGATTGAAACCATAAACAGGATGCTCCGCTTCTCACGTGATTTCATGCAGCATGAGAGCCGTGAACCCACCCCCGAGGAAATGGCGGCACAGCTTGGTACGGATGTGGCAAAGGTGCATGTCGCGTTGAAGACGGCCAAGGATGCCATCTCCCTTGATGCCCCGGTCGGGGACGAGGAAGACACCATGCTGAGTGATTTTGTCGAGGATCATGTCCACCCTGACCCCCAGGAAGCATCGATCACAGAAAGTCTCAAGCGGTGTCTGTGCAAGGTGATGTCCTCGCTGACTCCGCGGGAGGAACAGGTGCTGCGCATGCGTTACGGTATTGAGGTCAGCTGTGACCATACCCTTGAGGAGGTGGGAAAATGTTTTGCCGTGACGCGGGAGCGGATCAGGCAGATCGAGGCCCAGGCAATCAGCAAGCTCCGCCATCCGACCAGAAGCGGGGACCTGCGTTCGTTCATAACCGATTGATAACCCGCAGACCTTGGGGCCGGCCCGTCCCGGGAAGTGTTTTTCCGGCAGGATCGGCGGGCTGCAGCAGCCTGCCGGTGGAGATTTTGGCCCGGGGCCTCAGCTTCAGGATGCAGCATGCAGGACCACATTCTTCAGGATTGGCTTACCCTTGCCCATATGCCGGGTCTCGGCTGCGCCCTCATAAACCGCCTGGTTGAGGAGTCCGGCACACCCGGAAATGTCCTTGCCGCCACTCCCGCCCAACTGGAAAAGATAAACGGGATCGGCCGGAAGCTGGCCCGCCGCCTGGCAGACCGTTCCGTCATCGAGCAGGCCCGGGAACTGGCCGGCGGTGAGATGCGCAGGCTCGCTTCGCAGGGTATATCCCTTCTCTGCCCTGATGACCACAGGTATCCCCGGCTTCTGAAAAACATTGCCGA
>JAJRVA010000236.1 GCA_024277485.1 Deltaproteobacteria bacterium
AGGAGCGAGGGTTTAAGGTGGAAGATAGTAGGTAGAAGGTTGTACGCATGCATGTTATCACAACGGAAATACCTGATGTTTTCATAGTTGAGCCCAACGTGTTCGGTGATGAACGGGGCTTTTTTTTTGAAAGCTTCAACCAGAAGATATGGCAGAAAAAGACCGGCCTGACACGCCCGTTTGTCCAGCATAATCATTCCCGTTCCGCGCGCAATGTGCTGCGCGGACTGCACTACCAGATACAGCAACCCCAGGGAAAACTGGTCCGGGTGGTCAGCGGGGAGGTTTTTGACGTTGCTGTCGATATCAGGAAGAGTTCACCTACGTTCGGCCGGTGGGCAGGCGTGCATCTCTCGGAAAAAAACAAGATGCAGGTCTGGGTTCCAGAAGGGTTTGCGCACGGTTTTGTCGTGCTGTCCGAATCTGCCGATTTTCTGTACCTGTCCACGGATTTCTACGCGCCGGAGCACGAGCGCGCCATTCGCTGGAATGATCCTGAACTGGCCATTGACTGGCCGGTTGACGGTCAGCCTGTTCTGTCGGACAAGGACCGGTCCGCACCCCTGTTACGGGATGCGGAGGTGTTTGTATAGGGTGTTAGGTTGTAGGTAGAAGGCGGAAGGATCTTGCCTTCCTCAGGTAAGCAAATGTCATCTCACAAATAATGTTAACAGCCTTTTCCCGTGCTGCTTTCTGAACTTCCGGCTTTATCATTTTTTAATGACTTTGTCATGACCCACCTCTAACTTTTTCAATCCTTCACTTTTCAAACGTGTCAGGAATTCTCTCTCAGCAGTGGGTGTCAGAACTGGCTGGAATTGACGAGAAAGTGCACATAAATTGATGCCGCATATCCCAGGGCGATAACAGGCATCCACTTGAGGTGGCCGAAAAAGGTGTAATGTCCCCTGGCCTGACCCATCAGGGCAACACCTGCGGCAGAGCCGATGGAGAGAAGACTTCCCCCCACGCCGGCTGTCAGGGTAACCAGCAGCCATTGTCCCTGGGACATTTCCGGGTACATTGTCAGGACGGCAAACATAACCGGGATATTGTCCACGATGGCGGAAAGAACACCGACCATGACGTTTGCCGAGGTCGGGCCCCAGTCAATGTACATCACCTTGGACACCAGGGTCAGGTAGCCTATGAATCCCAGGCCGCCAACGCAGAGAATGACCCCGTAGAAAAACAGCAGGGTATCCCATTCCGCCCTGGCGATTTTGCGGAAGATGTCAAAGGCGACCGGGTCTCCCAGCACCTCCGAGGCCTTTTCCGGGTCATAGTCGTCCCTCTTTATGGCATACTTGACATGCGTCTTCTTGAGGTAAAAACCGTAGAACTGCAGATAGGCCAGTCCGGTCATCATCCCGGCCATGGGCGGGAGGCCAAGGAAGTTATGAAAACTGACAGCCGTGGCTATGGTCAGTCCAAACAGGGCCATCACGACCTTGGCGCCGCGTTTCATTGTTACATCAACCTCGCAGGCAGGCGGGCTGGTCCTGGGGACGGCCAGGCTCATGATGGCCGCGGGAATGAGCCAGTTTGCCGCGGAAGGGAGAAAGAGCAGGAAAAAGTCCTGGAAGGCGGCAATGCCCTTCTGCCAGACCATCAGGGTGGTGATGTCGCCGAACGGACTGAAGGCGCCACCGGCATTGGCCCCCACGACGATGTTGATACAGGCTATGCCGATAAAGCCCGGCTGGTCTTTTCCGAGAGCCATGACAACGGCGCACATGAGCAGGGCTGTTGTCAGGTTGTCGGCTACCGGGGAGATAAAAAAGGACAGGGCACCGGTGGCCCAGAAAAGGGTCCGGTAGGACATGCCGGAGCATACCAGTCTCGCCCGTAAGGCCTGGAACACGTTGCGCTCATCCATGGCGTTGATATATGTCATGGCAACCAGGAGAAACAGCAGGAGTTCGGCATATTCAAGAATATTATGCCGGATTGCCTGTTCCGCGGCATGAGGTATGTCATTGGCGGCATAAACCAGGGCGATGCAGGTCCATATAATGCCGGCTGCCAGGATGACGGGCTTTGACTTGCGCAGGTGGGTGAACTCTTCCGCCATGACCAGAAGATATGCAACAACAAAAACGGCAAGGGCGAAGTAGCCCGCCGGGTGGCCGGTCAGGTCAAGTGTTTTTTCCCCGCCGCCGGAAGCCCAAACAGGTTCCGCAAGACCGGTAATGAAAAAAATGGTTAACATCGACAACCTGGACAGGAGATTCATTATTTTTCTACCTTTCTTCATGTTGGAGATTCGACTTTTGATCTGCATATTGGCTGGATAAAAATTTAAATTATATAACGCAGGGGAGCGGGAATAGCAATGGAATTTGGATGGTGATGTCACGTCACCCCTATCTTTTACCACTCAATCCGGAGAATATTCTCCAGGGCGTTGGCCCGGGTAATGGTTACCCTGACTGTATCCCCCGGTTCTACTGGAAAAGCGGGGTTGACCGGCAACTCAAAATCAAGCAGGCATGAGGTCAGGAGAAGGTTGACCCTCCTGGGTCCCCTGTTGATGACCATGGCATTCATCTTTTCTCCCGTAAACTGCTCCAGGTAGCGCACCAACCAGTATCGGCGCCGCTGTTGCCTGATCATGGCAGCCCTGCGCAGTTTGGTGTTGATGACAGCAACGAAATCCCTGCATGCATCCTCGTTGAAAAGGATGCCTTTGCCGCGAATGAGGCTGCTCAACTGGTGCTGCATGACCAGGTCCAGGTATCGCCTGATCGGGGAGGTTATTGTAGTATAGCAGTTCAGCCCTAATCCGCTGTGCTCCTTGGGGCGTGTCAGGAGTTCTCCCCTTGAGAGGAAGCGGCGCTGCCGGGCGACCTGGAGCAGCCCGTCATTGAGCCCGGTAACGATCCGTTTGCGGGGCGGCGCCTGGGCGCGGTAGAGGCCCGGCGCCTCCTGGCCGGCAAGGTAATCCGCCGCGATACCGTTGGCCAGGATCATGAGTTCGGCGACCAGCGAACGGGCAGGGGTGTCCACCGGAGAAAGGGTAACCGATACTTCTCCAGTCTCCGAAAGTTCAATCTGCACATCCGGAACAGGCAGAAAGACGGCGCCTTTGTTCAGGCGGTCCCGGCGCAATATGCGGCATATTTTATCCAGCAGGAAGATGTCCCTGTCGTCGGCCAGGATCGTATCGGTCTCTTCGTAGGTCAGCCTGCGCTTTACCTCGATGACGGATGGAACAATTTTCCTTTTCAGGACCTGCCCCTGGGGATCAAGATGGACAAGTATGCTGATGGCCGGCCGTGCCTTGCCGCAGAGAAGACTGCATACATCCTGGCTCAGTGGTTCAGGGAGCATCGGCACCTGTCCCTCGGGAAAGTAGAGGGAGGTCGCTCGTTCAGCGGCTTCCTGAAACAGGGCATCACCCGGGGAAATGACATGGGTTACGTCTGCAATGTGGATGCCGACCAGAAAGCCGTCCTCACGTTCTTCCACGTGCAGGGCATCGTCAAAATCTCTGGTGTCCGGCCCGTCTATGGTAAACGTTGCGAGATCTCTGAAATCATGGCGCTTCCGGTCTGCCAGGAGCTGTTCAGCCGTGTCCACATGCTTTGCTGCAACACCTTCAAGAACCTCCGGACTGAACGCAACCGGGTGTCCGGCCCTGAGGAGCGGAATATTTTCATCTTTCTGCCAGATTCCGGCCCGCACAAGGACATGGTAACCGTCATGGGGGCCGGTCAGGCCGGCTCTCTTCAGGAGCCGCCGGGCAATATCGTGATGCGGCGAGTCGTTCCCGCGCAGATACGCGTCCTGCAGCCATTCCAGAACCTGCTCCTGTTCAGGCCAGTCTTCTGCTGAAACCTTTTCTCCGCGCATGATTTTTTGCAGGGCCTCTGCCCCGGCCTCAAGGAGCTTTTCCCTTGCCTCCTCCTTTTCCCTCTGAAGGCGGATCTGTTCCACCTGTTCTTCGCTGTGGGCAGTTATGCGGCCGTTTTTGAATTTGAAGAAAAAGCGGTCAGCCACAACCGCGCGCAGAAAGGCCGCCATCTGGTCATCAGAGACTGTTTCTCCAAAGGTCAATTCGGCAAGAAAGGCAATGGAAAATTCACGCACCGGCTCTGCAGAGGCAATTTCCCAGACTTCCCGCAGGTCAATGGACTGCGCCAACTGCTGCCGCGTTGCCGATGTCTTTTTCAGGGCCGCCACCTGGTTGTCCCGGCCGGTGTCAAGGGGGTGGGGTTTTTTCGAGACAAGAATGATTCTCGACCTGGGCAGGTTGAGGTCCCGCCCCCTCTGACCTAACAGGCGGAGTCTTGAGCCGGTTGCGTCGGTTACGTAAGCACAAAGGAATTTTCCGGCATCAATGTATTCTACCAGGGAGCCAGGTGAAATCATAAGAACTAAAACCCGTTGCAGAGTTGGGTGGTCGTGATAGACTACACTCCTCTATCAGGTATAAAACAGTTTGTCATTATTTTCTTGAGACGTTTCTTGTGAGTGATCAGTCTACCATGTATACGGAGGAGGGCAATGTTTTCCACAGGTCAGGGGTGGTGGCCATTGTCGGGCCGCCCAACGCCGGCAAGTCCACCTTGCTCAATCACTTCCTGGGCCAGAAGATAGCCATTGTCACCCCCAAACCGCAGACAACCAGGAACAGGATCCTGGGGGTGCTGACCGGTGACGCATACCAGATCATCCTGCTTGACACCCCTGGCCTGCATAAGCCGAGGGAACTCCTGAATCGTGAGATGGTCCGTACAGCTCTTGAAACGTTGTCCGAGGCGGATGTTGTCCTTTTTCTGGCGGATTCGTCGGCCGTTTCCCGGCAAAAAAAGGAGCGGCTGGAGCAGGAGTTTACCGGATACCTTGACCAGGTTCGATGCCCGGTTGTTCTGGCCCTGAATAAAATTGACCGGTTGAACAAGGAAAAGCTTCTGCCTGTTATCGAGTGGTTCAGCGCCCTCTATCCGTTTGCGGCTGTTGTTCCCATTGCGGCGCTGCATGGGGAGGGGACGGACATGCTTATCCGGGAACTGGTGCAGCTTCTCCCTGCGGGACCGAAATACTATCCTGATGATATCCCCACGGACGCAACCGAACGGTTCATAGCAGCAGAGATTATCCGGGAAAAGGTTTTTCTGCTGACCCGGGACGAGGTTCCCTATTCAACGGCAGTGATGATTGACAGCTTCAAGGAATCCGACCCGGGCAGGCCGGTGGTGATTCACGCGACAATCCTGGTGGAACAGCCTTCGCAGAAGGGCATCATAATCGGCCGCAAGGGCAGCATGCTTGGAGAGATCAGGAAAAAAGCAACACGTGACATCGCCGACATGCTTGACCGGCGCGTTTCGCTGCGCCTCTGGGTGAAGGTCAAGAAGAAATGGACCAGGAACGAGCGGATTCTCAAAGAGCTGGGCCTGTAGAGGAGGGCAGGTGTGAGGTTTGCTCCTGGTCACGCGCAGGGTTCCGGGGACAGTATATCTAACCCCTTTTCTTTTTCGGTCCTGGTTTCCGGGGACGCAAAATCCTGCCCAGGGACTGTTCCATTTTTTCTATAAATCCTGCACTTCCCAACGGACGACCGGTACGCTCATGGAGTTGGAGTTCTTTCAGGTCCTCCTCGGTGGATAATCTCAAAAAATCTTCCCAGTCAGGAACCAGCTCAAGAAGAGGGGCAACAGACACCAGGTCATCATCCTCTCCCTGGAGGTGCGCCCTGGCACTGCTCCAGCGGTAATCAGTGGGGCGGCCTGCGATGCCGGCGGCAACTGGG
>JAJRVA010000237.1 GCA_024277485.1 Deltaproteobacteria bacterium
AACTGGCTGAAACAAGTTTTTTCACCGCGCCGGCGCAATCGGGACAGGTCCTCAACGGGTCATCACTCATGCGCTGCTGCACTTCGATAATCTTGTCACAGGCTGGACATTCATATTCATAAATAGGCATTGGTTCACCTCTGCAGAAAACAGTTATGGTTACAGAAAATACCTGCCAGGAAGAATTCCTGATTTGTTCCGTACAATAATCCTGCCGGCCGGGCCTGTCAAGGCTTCACCCCCCTCCACAGAACACAAGTGGTCACAGGGTGCCTTGATTTTGGACAGGCAGTTGGGCGCAGCGTACTGACTGCTCCGCAGGCCGGACTGATCGTTCAAAAGCAAGGTGGTCTGTGACCGCTTGCCGTTATTCAGATATGCAGGAGCACAACCATCAACCGAGCATTTCAGCAAGGAATGGAGACAGATCCGGCGAAGGATGAAAAAACAGGTCATAGGCAGGTGTTTCCGAAACCAGCCGCTCGCAGAAGCCAAGGGAGCTGCCCACAATGTCCCGGTTGTACCAGGGTATGGAGACGACCGGCATAAGCCTGTGAAAAGCCTCCTGTGGTGTCAGCTCTTGAGCTCTGTTCTCAGGGGACTTGTTGAGAAAGAAAATGCCGCCAAGCTTTCCATTGCCGTTGACAGCGATTTTTCCATCCCCGGGCCAGGGGGTTCCGTATGCACGGATCGAACTGTCCATCTCCCGGATGATCATCCGGTCGTCGCTGAGCAGATGAAAGCGTGCACTGCCCCCGAGACACTCGGACAGCGTTGTCTTGCCGGCCCCGGAAATGCCGGGAAAAATATAGCTCTTTTCATTGCAGAGAAGCCCGGCCGAGTGGACAATCAATCCATTCCTGGTTCCCAGGTAATGCATGAGGAGAATCTGATCGAGGGGATAGCGCAATGGATTGAAGTACACGTTCCCGGCTGGGCCCGGCCTGCCGCTCCCTCCGACATGAATGGTGATATCGGCAAAATCACGGGTCGTGGAAGCGACCCAGGCTGGCGCTTCCCTGCCGGGCGAGGCGCTTGCCAGGATGTATCCCCCACCGGACCGGTACGCGGCCCACGATTCACTGCCCCTGAACAGGCATTCTTGGTCCGGCAGACCTGGGAAGTCCCCGCAAAGAAAATCCACCAGGATGGATCCGGCAGAATCACCGGGACCGGTCAGGAGAAATTGCGTGTAGTCCGCATCATGGCCATAGCTTGAAAGATCGGCGGGGAGAGGATTTTGAGCAACAAACTGAACGGCGCCGACTGTCAGCAGTCCGCCATGTTCGGATTTGGAAGGCAAGGGTATAATCTGCGGATTATTACGAACCGGAGGCTACGCAACTGTTGGCAATTCCGCAACCGGCCGGCGCGTTGACATTGGGGCCACCAGAAAATGTTTTGCAGCCACTAGCGAGGACCTCGTCTGTTGCGAGTTCAATCCTTCTCAGAACAGGCCGGCTGTATTCTCTTTTCTCTGCTGTTTTTTTATCCCGCTGCATAACTGTTCACAATTTGTTTATATAAGTATACCGGCTGTGTCCCAAAGTGCAAAGAAATTCAGATCTCCCCTCCTCCGAACCTGTTTCGAGCCGGGCAAAGGGGGGGCAGATACCGCAGAGCGCCAACTTGTCGCAACCTATGCATGGAGACGATGCGCTCCGGGTTTTTTTCCTGATTTCGGGCATGACGGCATGCCAGCCATGAGAGAAATCACCCGTCTTCAGGTCATACTGGAGCATGGTTTCCATGAGACAGGGCTGCAGCATGCCATACGGGTTGATATGAAAAGTCGTCAGGCCGCTGCCGCAGAGGAAAAGATGGTTACCAAGCCCGGATGTGGAAATTCTGTTATAGTAGCGGCCCCATTCCTCGGCGCGGTCGGAATCGGCAAAATCGATCTCAGCCGCCTTCTCTGCTGAAATCCGCAGCCGGTCAACGGACACGGAGTCAAAAAAACCGGGAAATATTCCGGCATCATGGCGGAATTTCAGCCCATGTTTTTCGGCAAACTGTTTCATCTGCTGAAATTCATGTATATTTTTCCGCATCAGAATGGTCTTGACACTAACGGCAACATTGCTTTTCTTCAGGAGTTCCACAGCCTTGAAACAGGCCGCCGGAACCTTCTCTCTGCCGGTTATCTCCCGGCAGGTCTCGTCACTCATACCGTACAGTGTAATTTCAACAGATCTTGGCGGAAATTTCTGAAAGGTGGCAATTATCTCTTCGGTCAGGGTAGTGCCGTTGGTAAAAACGGTAAGTATCATCCCCCTGGCCTTGGCGTGCCGGTATATTTCACAAAAATCAGGGCGCAGGAGCGGGTCGCCGCCGGTTATGAGCAGAAAAAGGCAGCCGGCCTCGGCAATCTGGTCGAGCAGACCCAGCCACTGTTCAGTTTCGAGTTCTCCGGAAAAATCCGGGGCCGAATCTTTGCGGCTGCCGATATAACAATGCACACAGCGGAAGTTGCAGCGATAGGTAAGGTCTATGCTGCCGGAAAGCGGTATGCGCTCGTGGAGGGCCTTGCGGCTGAACTGCTCAAAAAAATCCTTATCCGTCAGCCAGGCAACCTGAGAACAGTCCATGGTTTACTGTTGCTTCACCGTTATGAGGCCGGTTGAAATCAGCTGCGCAAGAAACTGTTCCAGATCTTCCCGCGCCTGCCGGGGCTCTACATCAAACTCTTCCGTTACCAGGGCGGACAGGTCCTTGAGACTCCTTGTTCCGTCCAGATGATCCCAGATAAAGGCCGCCACACAATCAACAGCAAAAATGGCCTGCATATCGGCCAGGTTGCCCGAGATAGGCACAATGATTATCTCGTCAACAATGTTTCGGCTGACGACATCATGAACCCTGGCAAACACGGTACTGTTATCAAAGACTTCGGGAGCTGCGGCCTGCATGGATATTTCTCAATGAAGAGTCATGGCCGGATCACCAAGCAGGTTGTAGATATCGAGCAGTTCGCCATATCCGCCCATACTGTCATACTGGTCAGCAAGGGCCTTTCGTATGCTGTCACCGACTCTTTTCTGACCGCCCGTAAACAAATTATTGAACAGGTGTCTGTTCAGCTGCACAGCCTGATCATTGTATGAATAACCGGTAGAACCCCATAACCCGTTGATACCCCCGGATTCCAGGAACAGCAGTTTTTTGGCCAGGGTATCAAAACCTGGTATCTCGAAGCGCCCGGCAATACAGGTCATGGCGGCCATGAACGGGAGACGCTCAGCGTTCACCAGACCGGGCACATCGTCGCTTGTCAGCAGACCTTCGGTGGCAAGCCTGTCAAGCCCGGCATGGCCGATATAGTTGACAAGCAGGCTCCCCTGGTTCAGCGAGTCCCGCAGCAGTGCCCTGGCATTTGCCAGTGTCTGGTCGCCGAGGTATATTTTTTCCGTCAGAGAGCCGGCGGGCGCCAGATCGGCCATCTGATCGCTGTCCCGGGTAAAATTCCCGCCTTCATCCGGGTTGTCGGCCAGCAAGGTTACGCGCCTCATCCACGGACCGGCCGAGGCAAGCTCATAGTCAATCATCTTGTTGACAAAAACTGCGAACTCAGTCGCATCAGACGCCGGTATCCTGCCGATGGCCATTTCCGGTACTCCATCCTCACCCCTGACATCGGCCAGAAAGGTATCAGAGGCAAACAACCCGTTTTCCGTTGCAACCATGACCGGCGGGACAAGGTTATCTCCAAGTCCCATGTTGTTTTTATAATCGTATGTACCGTTTCCGGCGATAACAATATACCTGGGAGGTATTTCCCACTGTTTATAGGCAGCACGCAGAAATGAACGTATTGCGTGGGGTGTGACCATGCCATGACTGAATGCATCATATATATCCTCCAGGTCGACAATCATGGTCCTGAGCCCCTGCAGCTCCCTGAAGGAGGCAAGACGTTCCGCCGTTGCCATGAACTCAGACGGAGCGATTATGACGTAATCCGCCCCGTTGGATTTCTTTTTCATGAAAGAAGAGTTATCCAGCCGGATATCAACCACAGTTACAGCAGTATCAAACGTTGTAACAAGATATTCACTCTCAGGTGACGCGGGCATAAAAGTTGCCCGATATATTCCGGCCACCTCGTCAATGAGGACATTTTCCAGGCGTGCAGGCCGGAGCGGATTGCTGATATCAAAAACCTGGATGTCCGGAGTGGTGAAGTTATCGACCGTTATGGTTGTATTGGTATCTCCCCGGCAGTACAATTCATTGTTAACAGCCCTGTAGTACCGATTGTACCGCAGGTCTATGGAATCCACATAGAAAAGCGAATACGGGACACCGGGCTCAAGAATACCAATAATCTCAACCGTATTTTCACCTTCGTTGAGCTGCCACTGATCGATTTCAAGCGTGACGGAATGAGCGGTTGCTCCATCCCACACAGTCTCTCCTGCGTCATACCCGTTTATCCTGATCAGGGCATGATGATCCCTGACGCCCGGCGTGTCGGTTGCTCCCTGGAAATACACCGTCAGCCCGGCCCGGCCGTCAGCGGATACTCCGGGACTGGATACCGGGAATGACTTTGAACCGTACCCGGCAAAAACGTAATCCCAGAGCCAATAGTCGGCTTCAGGATCATTGAACAGAGCAGTCAATGCCCAGTTATCCTTTTCCGAGTGAGCCGTTTCAATATACGTCTGGTTGTCAACAGGCACGGGCGGCGCCATTGCACTGTACAGGCTGCCGGGCTGTCGTCTGTTCAAGGATCTTTTTTTCAGTAAACGAAGCCGGTACACGTTGTCCCCGGTATACACCGAGTCAGTTTTCTCGGCAAAAAAGTACAATCCATCCTCACCCGGCCAGGTCCTGACCACCTGTCCCCTGTTGGTCAACTGCAGATGGCCCTTGTCGATCTTGCGCAGGATGAGTTTTTCGGGCCGGGCCAGTCCGGACGCTATCTCAGCCGCAGAGATATAGTGCAGGCCTCTGCTCTGTGTGGAAAATTTCAACCTGGTGGGTCGTGAAAACTTTTTTCCCGTCCGCGACCGGGCCTTCTGTTGTGCCGCAAAAACTCTTTTCTTCGCTTGCTTCAGGGCACGTGGAGCACTGGTAAAATTCCGCAGGTTCGTGCCGGCCAGACTGAACCCGGCAACCGAAGAAACCCGGAGTGAAGATACAGCAACAGGATTGACGCTAAAGGGACCATGCAGCCGCTCGCCACCGCCCATTTCCACTTCAACAAGCCTGTACGTATGCGGTCCGGGAGTTACCCCCTCGTCAACATACCGGTAAACACCTCCCTGCGGGGAATGAAGCAGGCCGGGCAGGATCTTTTTGTTGACACTGACGAACCTGCCGGTTGTCCTGTCAAACCGCTGGAGATAGAACCCGACAGTCCCCACCTCAGAGGCGGTATTCCACTCGAGAACCATCCTGCCTGACTCGTTCAGGGCTCTGAAGCCGGATATCACGGCCAGGGTCGGCACGGGCTTGTTAAAACCGAAATGAATATCGTTCAGGTCCCCGCCGGTCAGGTCTGCGGCTTCCTGGTTGTCAAAGGGTCCACCGGTGCCGACCGATTTCTCGAACGTTGGGTCATACCCGTTCAGGATGCCCAGGGTATCCGTCAGGACCACCGTGTATATTCCCGACGGTATGCCGGTAAAGCTGTAACTGCCACCGGAATCCGTTGTGGTCGACGCTATGGTGGCGCCGCCCTGCTGCAGTTCAACAGTCACACCTGCCATACCAGTCTCTGATGGATCAATAACACCGTCGCTATTGGTGTCGTCCCAGATCGTCCCGGATACGGTCCGCGGAACCAGGGCCAGATAACCGAAATCAGTGTCGAGGCTCGTGCTGCCGGATGATACAGACGCTGCCAGTTGGTCGCCCGCACTTCCGGGATCACTGTCTGTACCTGTAAATGTATACCCGGATGGTGGCGAGGCAATGCTGATGATATAATCACCGTCAGCCAGCCCGGTGAAGAGATAGCTTCCGTCTGATCCTGTTGTCAGGGTTGCCTGAAGAGTGTCTCCCGCGCCGATCTGTCCGTCACCATCGGTATCAGTATAGATGTCCACGGTGATTCCGCCGATACCAGGCTCACCGGCATCCCGGATCCCGTTGCCGTCCAGGTCGTTGAAAACAGTGTCACCGATGGTTGCGCTCAGGTTATACCCGAAGTGGATGCCTGTTGTATCTGCAGAAAGGTTGACTATATCAAATTCACCAGCCACGGCTGACGCGGTGGTGCCGTAATAATTGGCCAGCACGCCGCCGGTATCGGAGATGCGCACGGTGTAATTGCCGCTGCCGGGCACCCCGGCAAAGGAAAAATTTCCGTTACTGTCAGTTATTGCAGTGGCAACAACGTTCCTGCTGCCGTCCAGCAATACCACCGTAACACCCGCTATTCCCGACTCGCCGGTATCACTGCCGTCGGCGTTCGCATCGTACCATACACGGTCCTGGATGGTGAATGAAGATCCCGCAGGCGGCTGGAAGCCGAAATCGTTATTGAGCAGTACATCGCCGCCATTGACGTTGACATTGAGCGGTGAAGCGCCCGTTGTCGCTGTATACCCGCTGAGGGCGGCCTGGGTTTCGTCAACATAGACAAAATAATCTTCCGTGCCGGAAGCGGTGATTCCGGTAAACAGGTACGATCCGTCAGCCGCGCTGGCGGTCGTGTCGACAAGGGTATCAACGGCAGGGTCAAAAATACCGTCGCCGGTGTCAAGGTAGATCCGGACAGTTACCCCGCTTAAACCGGGCTCGCCCACATCCCTGGTCCCATTGCCGTCCGCGTCGCTCCAGACAAGATTGCCGAGGGTCGCGGTTCCGGCAGACGGAGCATATCCGATGTTGGCGCCGCTATAGGTCTGGCCTGCGGCAAGGTTGAATGCATCTGTCCGGTCATCGCTGCGACCGGCAGGAGCCGACTGTGCCAACCCGGCCGGCAGTCCGCCGGTCACCTCAACGTAATACCCGGCGCCCGGTGGAACACCACTGAAAAGATAATAACCGTTGCTGTCGGTTATTGCAGTGGCAACGGGTGTGCCGAACAGGTCCCTCAGGACAACAGTTACGTTTGCCAGTCCACCTTCACCGGCATCCTGTGAACCATTGCCATCCGTATCCAGCCAGATCCTGTTGCCGACAGTCCCGCTGCCGGATGAGGGGTTGACAACAATGTTGGTGACCTGCGCATCAACGGGAAGGGTTATTTCGTTGGTATTGGCTGAGGCAACATTGGTAATCGAGGCAATACCCACGTCAAGGGGATCATCCACCGTAACATCAAAAGTGAGAACCAGAGACTGACCGGGTTGCAGGACAAAGCCATCACCACTGCTGACGAAATTGGGCTGATTTCCCGCAGGAGTTGTTATCTGGGAATAAATGGAAGAAAAATCAATCCCCTGGATCCAGGCAGGAAAAGCCTGTCCGGAGCGTCTCCGCTCAAGCCGGACAGTTGTGTCGCTCAGATACCGGGCAGAAAACATTGGCCGCGGATAAGCAGTGCCGGTCCCGTTCTGCCCGTTGTAGGCCAGAGCCATACGGTTTGATGTGGCTGAATCCACCGGCACATCGACCGTTAAGTCAGCAGTGTCACCATCTGCCTTAAAACGGTAGTCTACAGCGAGATCCGCATGGGTCAGAGCGTACACTTCAAAATCAATGGCTGTGCCGCCATACTCGGTAGCAACGGCGACCAGGGTTTCGCTGGCATTCTGGTTGACGCCGTCTCCGAGGGTGACCAGGACACCTTCCGCCCCGTCCCCGAGACCGTTGTCATCCGTATGTCCCGTTCCCCAGACCCATGTATTATCCCTGGCCACAGGAATAATGGCCGCCGTATTATACTCGCCGGTCGCATCCGCGCCGTTTCCGCCGTTGGCGCCGGTTACATTGACCCGCTGGACCCCCCAGTCCGCGCCCCACTCGACAACCATCACCGTGCTGGTTGCGCTGCTCAGGGTTGTGACCGTATTGTCACGGGTCCAGTTGATGGTATTGGTTCCTGAAGGCCAGATACGGGCAAAGCAGACGGTCTGATTGGCCCTACCCGTTTCAGCAGTGTCGCAACCGGCGCCGTTGAAACCACCCATCAGCATAACCTGGTTGACATCTGTCCAGGATGTCCCGGAGATGTCCGACCCGGAGGTCGTGGTTCCGGTGTGGGCGACCCGCTGCACGTCGAGCAGGGAAAAACCGCTGCCGCTCTGGTCACCGAGAGCCTCTACAACCGTGACGACCCCCACCCACCCGTCAACACTGTTGCCGCGGCTCAGGGTAATGACGTCAGTGGCCCCGGAAAGGGCAAGATCACCGGTGCCGAAAGGATCCGCCGTCAAGGCGGCATAGTTTTCATCCGGCCCCCTGTTGCCGGTACTCCCTCCACTCCCGTCACTGCCCTGGATGATGACAAAATAATCTGCCGCAAGGTCCTGGTTCAGGGTCAGGTCATAGGTATTGCCGACAAAAGACCCTGTACCGATATAATACTCGGTTATCCGGAGAGGGTTCTGCGGCGCTGAAACCTGGCTGCTGCCGGCAACATAGCCTGTACCGGCCGGCAGCGGATCATAGATATTAATACCTGTTAAATCAGAGGCAGCGGTTATCGGATTGGACACCGTAACCGTGTAGGTAAACCGGTCACCCGGGTAGAGTGGATCAATACCGCTGGAGGCCTTGGTCACGGTCATGTCACCGAAACTGTTAAAGGCGCTGTCAGTCGTGGTGAACGTCTGGGTTATTCCGCCAACGGTTCTGGTACCGGCAACTTCGACAAAATTCCTGGTAAGATCACCCGCAGAAAAAGTTACCGTACCGTCTATCTGTGCGGTAAAGGTAATGATGATCTGTTGGTTTTCCGCCATGCTGCCAAGGGTTGCGGCAGACCAGGTCAGAACTGACCCGGCAATGGCAGGATCTGCGGCAGCTCCTGTTATCAGGGACTTGTCCGCCAGGGTAATGGTGGCGCTGCCGGCAACATACTGCCAGCCTGCAGGCAGAGTATCAGCGGCAATGATATTGTCCATGCTGAAGCCGAAGGAATCAATAACAATGGTATAGGTTGTCTGCGAGCCGACGGCGGTCGGGACAATGACCGGGTTGGCGGTCTTGGTGACCTGCAGGACCGAATTAACAAAGTCAGTGCCTGGTATGGTGGTATAGCCGACGTCAATGGCGGGACTTGCCGGCGGGGCTATGTCGGCATTCTGACCATAGGCCATGGAGTAAGGGCCGGTGCCCCATATATGGGCGCCGGAAAGGTCGCCGTCAACATTATCCCACACATACTGAGAATCCAGCCTGTTAAGCAGATAGGTAAGATCAGCAGTCCCGTCGTTGTCAAGATCAACGAATATGGTCGTATTGTCCCGTGCCGGTGTAACAAAGATTCCGGAATCCTCATAATCTCCTGCAGTGACAGGGTAGGAACCCGGAGCCCATCCCATGAAATGTTCATCCTCGAGCAGGAAAGACGGCACCAGACTGTATCCCCAGTCATAGGTCCTGCTCTCCGCGTCAACTGAAGAAATGCCCCAGAACACATCACTGCCCTTAAAGTAGACGCCGGAATTCTGGGGAACATAGCTGCCGGTCTCCGCCTGAAAAGAAACCGTATCGCCTGCGGCAATGACAAACATGCCGGAGCCGGCCGAAGTCTCATAGTCAATAGTCAGGGAGGTGGCATGGGGGTTATGCAGGTAGATATCAGTATTCCCTGCTGCAGCCCCGTCCACAGGCGCATAGTATTCATCATCCCATAACCCGCGGGGAAAGGCGCTGAATCCCCTCACCTCGTAGTTGCCACGGATGCTGCTGCCGATGACATACTGAACCTGAAGGGTGTTGGAAGCGTTGATGGTTGCCCCGGTATCAAGACTGTCACCGGGACAGAGAGAGCCCTGGTATCCGCCGGCACCGTCTGCATCATCAAGCAGAAACACCTCACCGTCATTGAGGGTTACAGTACTCGTGTCGCCGGGATCAGCGCAGTCGCCGTCCCGGTTCTGGTCCAACTGGTCCGGCGTCCCGTCTCCGTCAAGGTCTACGGTGACAATAGTCCCGTTGCCGGTTGCCTGGATAAGGACAAAAACACGGGAAAAGTCGGTCAGGTTTTTGGGCGCGCTGCTCAAGTCTTCGCCAAAAGGGAGTATGTACGCAGTGAGCTGCGGCTTGACCGGATAGACCTCCCAGGCAATGGACTGGGTCGGGCCGACGGACTCGATCCAACTGGTCCGGGAGACCGTTGTGGCCCCGCCAGCCACGTAGATGATATCACGGCCGTCGTAATAGGGGCCGGCCCCGGTGAGCGGGATGGGGACGCCCCCGGGATCGGAAAAGGTATGAAAATCGCCGCTGCTGGCCAGCACCACGGTCTCATCCGCTGTGAGAGGGTTGTCCGGGTCGAAATCATACCCGTCTTCCCAGTGGTCATAGTAGACCGTGGTGTTATCCGCCCATGCCGTGATGGTGATGATCGTGTGCATGGCGGTTCCCGTGGCCCCGAACTGGGAGAAGATGCGGTACATCTCATCCTCGTCACCAGGAATGTAATACTTGGTATACCCGGCCGGTGCAGCGGCATGTGCTGAAACAGAAACACCGCACAGAAAAAGCATGAACGATAAAAAAATTTTTATCCAAAATAAGCCAGCGCTTTCTTTTATGTTCATTGCAGCGTGGGTGTCATGAGGAAAAGGCATCTGATCGGCACCTGCGAGGTTAATAAAAACGATTCCTAATAAAATATAGGTTATACGAAACAATAATTCAAGAACAAATTTCTGATATACTGCAGGCTCTGCAACGGCCAGGCCAATCTACGACTCCACCACCTTCATGATCGCCGCAAAGTCCGCGTCAGCAAGGCCCTGTGCCATGCCCTCACCGTAAAGATTGCGAAGCGTTTCCCCTACCCTGGCCGTCATGCCGGCTGCCTGCGCGGTCTCCAGTATAAAGTTCAGGTCCTTGAACATGTGCTTGAACGGGAACTGGACAGGATATTCACCAGACCTGAACATGTCCGCTTTCATGGTGAACAGTCCGCATCCAAGAGGTCCTGCGAGCACGGTTTCCAGAACGGTCTCCCTTGCCAGGCCGCATTTCTCACCAAGGGCCAGGGCTTCCGCCAGGCCGCTGACCATGGTGCACAGGAGCAGGTTTACCACCATCTTCATGCTGGATGCCGCACCCGCCTCTCCACAGTATATTACTTTCTTGCCCATGGCGAGGAAGGCGGGCTCAAGGGACTCGACGACCTCGACAGGACCGCCGGCCAGGATGACCAGGGTGCCGTCGGTGGCAGGTTTTTTCGATCCGGAAACCGGGGCATCCACGAGGACAACACCCCGGTCCCTGAGCTGCCGGTCAAATTTTTTGGTATACGCCGGGGAGACCGTGCTCATATTGACAACAGTCGCACATTTTGAGCCATCAGCCAGGAGTCCATCTTCCCCCTGCAGAACACCATCAATCGCATCCGGTCCGGTCAGCATGAGAATAACAGTCTCATTGCTCCTGCCCACCTCCAGGGGGGACGGAACCACAGCCGCCCCGGCCTCCTTGAGAGCGGCTGACTTTGCCCCGGTCCGGTTGTACACGGTCAGGCTGAAGCCTCCTCGAATAAGATTTTCAGCCATGGGCACTCCCATTATACCAAGTCCGATAAAGCCGATTTTTTTATTCCTGTTCATACCTGCTCCCTCTGTCTGATTAACCCGTATATTTCACCGCACAAACAACTCGCCTGGAAAAGAACTTGCCACTCTATCGTAGACTTTATAGAATTCTCTGGCAATTGAAAATCCATGCTGTTCATGCCCGTGGCAAGGAAAATCCAGCCCACAGTACCTGGCTCGGCAATATTCCGCACAAGTGAAAGATTCCAGGCACACGCTGTCCGTGCGCCGTCCGGCAAGAGGAACGTGATGAAGAAAAAGAAAAAGCATATCATTGTAACGGTAATCGGCAGGGATGAAGTCGGGATTGTTGCCAAAATCGCCACCACCATGGCGCAGCACAACATAAACATAATCGACATCAACCAGAAGATCCTGGGAAACGAGATCTTTGCCATGACGCTCCTTGCCGACAGGATACAGTCCAGCCTCTCCCTGCCCGAGATTACGGAACGACTGAACGAATCCGTAAAAGACATGTCTCTCAAGGTTACGGTCCAGGATTCGGAAGTCTTTCAGTACATGCACAGGGTATAGGGGCCGGCCATGAAATTTTCGAGCGAAGAAATACTTGAAACCGTCGGCATGATCGCCGAAGACAAGCTGGATATCAGGACAGTGACACTCGGCATCTCCCTGCTTGACTGTTCTGATCCCGATCCGGCGGTCTGCGCCCGCAAGGTGCGGGAAAAAATACTGACCAGGGCAGCAAAGCTGAGTGAAAAAACAGAATTAGTTGCCGCCGAGTACGGTCTGCCCATCATCAACAAGCGGATCAGTCTTACCCCCCTGTCCCTGGTTGTCCCGGTGGCGGACCCTGCCGCCTTTATCGAAGTGGCGACAGCTGTTGACCGGGCGGCGGCCGAGCTTGGTGTTGATTTTATCGGGGGCTATACGGCAATGATCCAGAAAGGGGAGACATCCATCGACAGGGCCCTGATCGCTGCCATGCCGGAGGTGCTCGCCACAACCCGTCGTTTCTGTGGTTCCGTCGTCCTGGCATCCACGAAATCCGGAATCAACATGGACGGCTGCTACACCATGAGCCGGGTTATGAAAAAGGCTGCCGGGCGCACGGCGGACCAGGACGGCATCGGCTGCGCCAAACTGGTTCTCTTTGCCAACCCGGTGGAGGACAACCCGTTCATGGCCGGCGCCTTTTACGGAACCGGGGAGAGCGAAAGCTCCATCCTCGTCGGAGTAAGCGGCCCCGGGGCCGTGCGCCGCGCCCTGCAGAATCTCGGCTCTGACGCCGACCTGGGACAGGTAGCCGAGGCCATTAAAAAAAGCGCCTTCAAGATCACCCGGGCAGGGGAACTGGTGGGCAGGGAGATGGCCGGGCAGCTTGGTGTTTCCTTCGGCAACCTTGACCTTTCCCTTGCCCCCACGCCGGCAGAAGGCGACTCGGTGGGACAGATACTCGAAACCATGGGGATTGCCATGCCTGGAGCACCCGGCTCCACGGCAGCCCTGATGATGCTGAACGATGCTGTAAAAAAGGGAGGCCTCTTTGCCTCATCCTCTGTGGGCGGCCTTTCAGGCGCCTTTATCCCGGTGAGCGAAGACGCGTCCATGATAAAAGCTGCCAGGGCCGGCGCCATGACCATTGAAAAACTTGAGGCAATGACCAGTGTCTGCTCGGTGGGACTTGACATGATTGCCATTCCCGGCGCAACCAGCGCGGAAACGCTGGCAGCTGTCATTGCCGATGAAATGGCCATCGGCTGCGCCAACAACAAGACAACCGCGGTAAGGATAATCCCGGCGCCGGGAAAAAAAGTGGGGGATTCCGTCCACTTCGGCGGCCTGCTGGGGGAAGCCCCTGTGATGGCTGTAAGTCGGGTTTCCGCCGACACTTTTGTCAGGCGCGGCGGCCGCATCCCCGCGCCTCTGCAGGCGCTGACAAACTGACCCCTTTTCCGTGACAGATTTCTTCATCAACCACGGCTATCCGGCGCTGTTTTTCCTGAGTTTCCTGGCAGCAACTGTTGTTCCGCTGGGTTCCGAATGGCTGCTGATCGCCCTGCTTCTCCAGGGTCTTGATCCAAAAGCACTGGTTGTCTTTGCCACGGCCGGCAATACCCTGGGGGCCTGCACCACTTACTGGATTGGGCTTTGGGGCGGGCCGCTCGTCATCGGCAAGATCCTCGGGATCAGCGAACAGGAGAGGCAACGGGCGGAAATCCTGTACAACAGGCACGGATCCTGGTCCCTGCTTCTCTCCTGGCTTCCCGTTATAGGCGACCCGCTCTGTCTGGCCGGCGGTATGCTGCGGGTAAGCTTTGTCCGGTTTCTGTTGCTTGTCCTCTGCGGCAAACTGGCCCGGTATATTACCGTCAGCCTGATCACCCTGAAGATAATGCCCCTTTACTGATTGATATCGTCGCAGACATGGGTGTCGGACTCCTCATACTCCTCCACCATGGGCATATCAGGCATCACGCCCCGCATCAGTTCACCGCATCTCTTCATCTCCAGCAGAACAGGATTCTTTGCCATTTCCCTGCCGAACGCGATGGCTTTTTTCTGCGCCTTGTCCCGCTTTCCTTGAGCACACAGGGCTTTTATTTCAGCATCAAACTTGTTGGAACGCTGTTCAATCGCTTTCAAGTCCGCCTGGTCGATCTTTTCCATGCAGGCCTGCACCTTCTGGGCCTGCATCATCATCTTCTGCATGTCCTCTTCGTTCATGTTTTGAAAATTCTGCGCAACAGCGCAGACAGGCAGCAAAACAAACATGACAACAGCCAAAACTTTCATCAATCTTCCCTCCTGATTTTTTTCTGGATCACGGTCACAGCACCTGAAAACAGGCACACCAAAAATTTTTTCTTTTATTACAGCTTGTTAACCCGCGCCAGGAACCACATACCTGACAACTCAACCCCTGGGCATCATTCCCCAGTTCCATACCTTTAAGGGGGTTTTCCCTGACAGGGGAAAGATAGTGACCTCCATTTCGGGCAGGTAAAGTATCATACAGGTATGATTGAATTGCGTACTGCCCGGGTTAATGACCAGGGTACGGCCCAGCTTTTCAGTAAAGACCTGGTGCGTATGCCCCACAACCAGGACATCAAACTTATACTTCTCTATCTGATCGGCCCATTGTTTCTTCCTGTCTATCATAATATTTTCATACTGATCCAGCAAGCTAATCCCCTGGACCATGGAACCCGGGGGGCTTGCATGCACCATGTATACATGTTTCCCCGCAATGGTTGCTTCCCAGGTGGCCGGCAACGTGGCTAAAAATTGATACACCCGAGTGTCATGCCTGACAGACGGCTTGTCCAGGAACCAGGCCTCATGGTTTCCCCGGATCACGGTGCAGTCCGCTTCAGCAAGCAGGGCAACAGTCTGTTCCAGGTCCGAGCCATAGCCGGCCGTATCTCCCGCACAGAGGATATGGTCCACGCCCTTGTCCCGGAAAATCGACAGTGCCTCTGCCAGGGGTTCGGGAGCAGCATGAACATCACTGATCAACCCTATCCGCACAGACACGATCTCCCGCCTTCACAAGCCGTCCCAGGCACCCCATCTATGCGCAGTCGCATTCTGCCGTAGAGAGAGACTCTAACAACAGAACATGCCTGCGCAGATCTGTGGCACCTGTGCCGGCTTGCACGATTTCAGTATAAAAGTCTACAGCCATCCACCCTGTGATCAGTTACCCGCCTTCACGCTATGCGGCGGCAACCAGAAATTTTTCCCCTGCAAACTCGACCATATCCCCGCAAACGATTTTTTTCCTCTTGCGGGTTTCCACTTCACCGTTCACCCGCACATGACCCTCCGCAACCGCGAACTTGGCCTCACCACCGCTGGCAACCATGTTTTCCAGCTTCAGCAGCTTGTACAACTCAATGGGTTCCTGCCGTATCTGCACT
Source organism: Deltaproteobacteria bacterium (assembly GCA_024277485.1). Next base: position 15,560 of record JAJRVA010000237.1, read on the forward strand.
GTTCTGATATTTTCCATCACTGCACCTTCTTCGCTTCCCTGTCGCTGAGCCGGTGCAGGGTGCCATGCCTGGCTTCTTTCTCAGCAATAATAGTTTCCGCCTCCTGTTCAGATATACCGAGCGCCCGGGCGATTTCCGCCACCGGGTAGACGGGATCGCCGTTCTCGTCAAAGCCGGTGGGCGCAAGTTCGGGAAACTCCCTGCTGGTGGCATAGCTGGACGCCTCTTTGAGTTTTTCCCGCACCTCTGGAGGGCCGTACAGCAGCAGCCACTCCACCGCCTCCGCCCATATCCTGCTGTCAACAGTCGGGTGCTGCAGGATCTCCATCGCACTCTCAAGTGTCCACTCTTCCCGGAAGTCCGTCATTGCCCCTGCCTCGTATTTATTTCCGTATTTTATTTGATAACATAATGTCTACTGTACTATAATCATAAAAGTACTCACAACAACTGTTCATTTTTTCTACATAAGGTGAGAGCGCATGGGTGTTGACAATATCGTTTTTCTTGAAGTCCTTGAATGGTTTGATGAAACCGGCCAGGAACTGCTGCACCGTCTCCCTGAACATGGCTCGGGTGAGATCAAATTCGGCGCCCAGATGACGGTTCGGGAAAGCCAGGCCGGGGTCCTGTTCTACAAGGGCCGCGCCTGTGACGGTTTCGGGCCGGGCCGCCACACCCTGAAAACCGGCAACATCCCGATTCTGACAAAGATTCTGGCCACCCCATGGGCCATGACAAGCCCCCTGCGGGCCGAAGTGTACTTTGTCAACCTCAAGGTGTTCACCAACCTGAAATGGGGCACCCGCGATCCGGTCGCCTTCCGGGACGCGGAACTCGGACTTATCAGGCTCAGGGCCCACGGTGTCTTCAATATCCGTATTGTCCAGCCGGTGCTGTTCATCAACACCATGGCAGGCACCATGGGCAAATTCACCACCAGGGAGGTGGAAGAATACCTGAAACGGGTCATTGTTTCCCGTCTCAACGATCACCTGGGCGAAGAACTGGATACCATTTTCAACCTGCCGGGCCGTTTTGATGACCTGGCCATTGGCGTGAAAAAGAGGCTTGTCAAGGATTTCACCCGGTTCGGCCTTGCCCTGGATGAACTGTACATCACGTCCATCACTCCACCACCGGACGTCCAGGGCGCCATTGACGACCGGAGCCGCCTGAGTGTCATCCAGGACATGGACAAGTTTGTCCGCATGAAGGCGGCCATGGCCATGGAAAAGGCATCCGAGTCCGGCGGCGAGGCAGGGGCGGGACTTGGCATGGGCATGGGCATGGTGATGCCCGCCATGTTCGGCAATCTGCAGCCGGGCACCCCGCAGCAGGAGGAAAAAGGTTCCTCCGCCCCTGGTGTCCAGTGCCGGGACTGTAAACAAAATATCCCGGCTGAGGCGAGGTTCTGCCCCTTCTGCGGCCATCAGCAGGTCATTCTTTCCCAGTGTGCCAACTGCGGGAAAAACCTGACTCCCGGGGCGAAATTCTGTTCCCGCTGCGGTCATCCAACAACGGAGAAACCGCAGGGTCTCACCTGCCCTGAGTGCAAGGCTGAGAATCTCCCGGGCGCCACCTTCTGCAACCAGTGCGGCAGCAAGATGTAACCTGAACCCTGACTGCTGCACTCAGCGTACATGCATGGACATCCAGGTCGAGCAGAACTGTCCCCAGTGCGGGGCGCCCGTTACACTCTCGGAAAACGACCGGTTGCTTACCTGCCCCTACTGCGAAGTAAAAAACTTCCTGCAGACAAACGGTCCCTTTCGCTACATCCTGCCGGACAAGCTGGATGAACCGGACCGCTCACACCTGCTCTATGCCCCGTACATCAGACTGAAAAGCAATATTTTCCACGTCCTGGAAAATACCATTGCCTACAAAATCCTTGATACGACCCAGTTGGGCTTTGTCATGCCCGGTCTGCCGCCGACCCTGGGAATGCGGCCGCAGGCCATGAAAATCGGCCGGCTCACGCCTGCTGCCGGGGGACGATTTCTGCGTTTATCGGTCAAGGCCAGGGTCATCCTGGAAAAGGCTGTCCAATTAAGCAGGATGTCCCGGCCGAGAGGAGCAACTATGTTCCACCGGGCCTATATAGGAGACAGCTTAAGCTTCATCTACCTTCCCCTGTTCCGGGACGAGACCCACCTGGTTGACAGCGTGACCGACACCCCGCTTATTGAGTTGGATGAGCTGGCATCATACCCTCTCAAGGGGACCTCCTTTAATCCCCGCTGGCAGGTCCGCTTTCTCCCCACCCTCTGCCCCCGCTGCGGCTGGAACCTGGACGGAGAAGGCGACTGCCTGGTGCCCACCTGCAGCAACTGCGATACCGCCTGGGAGATTGCCGACCAGGGGCTGCAGCGGTTAGAGTGGCATGTACAGCCAGGCGACAGGTATACCGGCCTGTATCTCCCGTTCTGGAAGATACAGGCGCATATGCCGGCCCTTGAAATATTCAGTTTTACTGATTTTATCAGGCGGACCAACCAGCCCATCGTCCCGAAGCCCCGCTGGCAGGAAAGGGTGATGAGCTTCTGGATTCCGGCTTTCAAGCTCCGTCCCAAAATATTTCTCCAGGTCGCCCGGGCTGTAACTGTCAGCCAGTGGCAGATACACCTTGAGGAAGGGCATATTGTCCCCAACCTCTACCCGGCAAACCTCCCCGGGTCAGAGGCCAGGCAGGCAATCAAGGTCGTCCTTGCAGCCAGCGCCACCAGCCGTAAAAATATTTTCCCCTCCCTCCCGGGGACCCGCATAAAGAACACGGCAACATCCCTGGTTTACCTACCGTTTACCGACCAGGGCCATGACTGGGTCCAGCGCCAGACCGGAGCTGTTGTTGCCAAGAGCGTTCTACGCTTCGGCCGAAGCCTCTGAAACCGCATAGCTCACCGGCGATCTGCCGAAATCCAGCTAAACACTGCACTTACAGGTGTTTACACGACGACTCTTGAGTAAAACAGTCCCAGCAGGCACAGCTGTTTTGACAGGTACTTTTTGTCATGGTATATCCCGTGTGCAGAAATTCAAACTCCATGAGTCATGCAGATGCGACACCATGAAAATTTTATGCGCCAGGCCCTTGCCGAGGCGGAAAGCGCCTTTAACAAGGGAGAATTCCCGGTTGGCTGTGTTTTAGTTGGCGAGGACAGGGTTCTGGCAAGAGCCGGGAGAAAAAACAGCCACGGCGAGAATCGAAATGAAATCGACCACGCCGAAATCGTGGCCCTGCGCTCCCTGCTCGGCCGGGAGCCCGGTTTTGACTGCAGCGCAATGACCGTCTACTCGACCATGGAACCCTGCCTGATGTGCTACGCCACCCTGCTGCTGTCCGGTATCAGGCGTTTTGCCTGGGCCTACGAGGATGTCATGGGCGGTGGCACCGATCTGCCGCTTGACCGGATGAAGCCCCTGTATGGCGCCATGGAGGTTGAACATTTCCCCCATGTCCTCCGGGCTGAAAGCCTGCATCTCTTCCAGCAGTTCTTCCGCCGCCACTCGTACTGGCGGGACAGCCTGCTGGCCCGCTACACGCTGGCCCAGGACCTGGAGAGGTAACTCATGACCGAGCGTGCCCTCCATGCCCGCACCGTCGGCTTCAGGCCGGGAGAACGCAATATTTTCCTGCACCTGCTCACGGCCTGCAACCTTTCCTGCCGCCACTGTTATATCAACCCGGCCCAGCACGGCAGGGACACGCTTGCCAAAGAGACTGTCCTTGCCTGGCTACAACTGTTCGCCCGACCTGAAACAGAGTCGAATCTCATCCTCCTGGGCGGCGAACCGACCATGCACCCCGATCTTGCCGGCATCATCCGGGCTGCCAGGTCAATGCGTTTTACCGTGACCGTGGACAGCAACGGCTTTCTTTTCCATGACTTCCTGAGCAGGATCACGCCGACGGAACTCGATTTCCTGAGCTTCAGCCTGGACGGCCCTGATGCAGCGGTCAACGACCCCATCCGCGGGAAGGGTGTTTTCACCATCTGCACCGGAAACCTGCGCCGGGCCGTCAGGGCGGGATTCAACACCAGTCTCATCTACACGGTCTCCAGCCTCAACATCGACCACCTGCACAGGATGCCGTCATTGTTAGCCCAATGGGGAGTCAGGAAATTTTTTATCCAGGTTATCGGCCTGCGCGGCAACCCGACCCGGGAGACCGACCAGGGAAAAATCCAGTGGCAGGTTGATCCGCAACAGTGGCTCGATATTGTTCCCGGAGTGGCCGCACAGGCTGCCGAACTCGGCATCCATGTCACCTTTCCCAGGGTTTTCCTGGATCCGGAAGAAACCTTTGAATGCGCCGGCATGGTGGCGGAAAACTTCTTTATTTTTCCCAATGGCCGGGTGTACCGGTGTCCCCTGTGCGAGGACTATCCCATTCACAGCCTGTGTATTGAAAAAAACAGGCTCGTACCGCATGAAGGCCTCAATGAAGACCGCTTCTTTCAGCTCTCCATTCCCGAAGGATGTGTCATGAACAAGCTCCTGCAGCCGGACAACATCGAATATACTGCCCATAACGAACCAAAACACCGTATCTCCTGCTGCCTGCTCAAGCAGGAGATCCTGCCAGCAGGCGCCCAAAATTCGGGCTCAAAGTACTCGACTTGAACAACATGAATCAAAATGAATACCAAGCGCAACCAGGATGACATTGCAAACCTCTACCTCCGGGCCGTGGACCTGCACCAGCAGGGATCCCCCGGCAAGGCCGCCCTCCTGTACACTGCCGTTGCCGGGCATTTCCCCGATGCTGCGGAGATACACTACAACCTGGGCCTGGCCCTGTTTGAAACCGGAAAATACGGCCCGGCGATCACTGCCTTCCGCCGGGCCGCGGCAATACACCCGGAGGACACCGACATCCTGTACAACCTCGGCCTGGCCTGTAAAAAAGCGGGCCGGTACGATGCTGCCGAAGAAGCCTATCTCGAGGCCCTGCAACGTGAACCGGATGATCCGGACATCCTCTACAACCTGGGCTGCTGTTACCAGGACGCCGGCGCTGTTGACCAGGCCTGCCTGGTCTATGAACACCTGCTGCAGCTCATGCCGGACCATGTTTCCGGGTTGAGCAACCTGGCCTACCTGTATCACCTCGCAAAAGACTTTTCCCGGGCCCGGGAACTGTACGGCCGCGTGCTTGAGCTTGATCCGCAGCGCAGGTCGGCGCAGCACATGTACGCTTCCCTGTCCGGCAGGGATGCCCAGGCCCCGCCCCGGGAATATGTCCGGGAACTGTTTGACCAGTACAGCGCCTCTTTTGAAGAAAACCTGACCCGGGACCTGGAGTACAATACCTGCAAGATCCTGCGCCGGGCCCTGGACAACCAGCCAGAGGCGGAAAAAGAATTTGCGCACGCTCTTGATCTCGGCTGCGGCACCGGGCTGGCCGGAGAGGAATTTCATGATGTCTGCCACCAGCTGACCGGTATCGACCTGTCCGACAGGATGCTGGAACAGGCGGCCCGCAAAGACATCTACACCATGCTGATCAGTGGAGATATTGTCGAGTTCCTGGAGCAGCGCGGGCCTTTCTTTGACCTGGTCATCGCTGCCGACGTCCTGCCCTACCTGGGCAACCTGCAGCCCCTGTTCGCGGCCGCAGCCGGACGGACGACAGAAAAAACCATCTTCCTCCTGTCCGCCGAAGGCAGCGCCTGTCCGGACTGGGAACTGCAACCCTCGGGCCGCTACGCCCATAACCCGGACTATGTTATCCGCACGGCAACACACAACGGCTGGGTCGCGCTCGAACAGTTCCCGGCCAACATCCGCCGGGAACATGACGCCTGGATACGGGGCTCGATCTTTGTGCTCAAACGGAAGGACAAATAAAACATGTTGAAAAACGGTATCATTTCCCCCGTTTCCGGAAACTGGCACCATTATCCTGCCGAGGAGATACTCACCCTGCTTGCGAGTGACGCGGATGCCGGTCTGTCTGAGAGGGAAGTCATTCGGAGGCGGGTGAAGTACGGCCCCAATGCGATAACCGTGCAGAAAACACAGGGGCCGCTGGTCCGTTTTCTCCTCCAGTGCCATCAGCCCCTCATCTATATTCTCATCGCATCCGGGCTCATCACGGCGGCTCTCGGGGAATGGATCGATGCAACCGTTATTTTCGGTGTGGTACTGGCCAACGCGGTTGTGGGATATATCCAGGAGACAAAGGCGATCAATGCCCTGGCCGCACTGGACAGGACAATGACCAGCGAGGCCACTGTGCTGCGCCGGGGCGGGCAGACCCGTGTTCCCTCTCACGAGGTTGTGCCCGGTGACATCGTCCTCCTGCGGGCTGGCGACAAGGTCCCGGCCGACATTCGCATTCTTGCCGAACAGGAACTGCAGATTGATGAATCCGCCCTGACCGGTGAGTCGGTCCCGGTTCTCAAGTCTTCGGTTGTGCTGGACAGGGAAACAGAGCTGGCCAATCGGCGGAACATGGCGTATGCCTCGACCCTGATCACCCGTGGGCAGGGCCGGGGGATAATTGTCGCGACCGGAGACAGGACGGAACTGGGCCGGATTTCGCAGCTTGTTGCAGCTGCCCAGGAGCTGGAGACCCCGCTGACCAGGAAAATCTCCCGGTTCAGCGGTGTCCTCCTGTATGTCATCCTGCTGCTGGCTGTTGTGACTGTTCTGGTCGGGCTCTTGCGGGGCCAGTCCCTCTTTGACATGTTCATGGCCGCTGTCGCCCTGGCGGTCGGAGCCATACCGGAAGGACTGCCCGCCGCGGTCACCGTTACCCTGGCGATCGGCGTGTCCCGTATGGCCAAAAGCAAGGCGATCATACGAAAACTGCCGGCCGTTGAAACCCTTGGCAGCACCACGGTTATCTGCTCCGACAAAACCGGTACCCTGACGGAAAACAAGATGACGGTCCGGGCCGTTGTTGCCGGGGACAGGCAGTATGACGTAACCGGCTCCGGCTATGACCCGGGCCAGGGCGGCTTCCGGCATGGCGGCAGTTCCCCCGATCTCGCAGAGCACAGGGCGCTTGCGGAATGCCTGCAGGCCGGGATCCTGTGCAACGAGAGTGTCCTGGCCCGCAAGGACGGCGGATGGACCGTTGAGGGCGACCCGACCGAAGGGGCATTGCTTGCGTCTGCCGCCAGGGCCGGACTCCCGCCCGACAGGGTCAGGGAAACGCACAGGCTCATTGATTCCATTCCCTTTGAATCGCAGCACCAGTACATGGCCTGTCTTGTTGCCGGCAGGGAAAACCATCGTACAACCGTGTATGTCAAGGGCGCCCTTGAAGTCATTGTCGACGGCTGTGATACCCGGCTTGACGCCTCAGGGGAAACCGGACCGTTTGACAGGGAAAAGGTATTGCGCCAGGCCGAAGAACTGGCGTCACAGGGATTGCGGATTTTAGCCTTTGCAGGCAAGAGCTGTCCCGGTGATGCCCCGGGCCTGGATGCTGGCACGGTCCTTTCCGGTCTGACCTTTTTCGGCCTGCAGGGCATGATGGACCCGCCGAGAAAGGAGGCAGTTGCCGCTGTCAGGGCCTGCCACCAGGCCGGGATCGCGGTAAAGATGATCACCGGCGACCATGCCCTGACAGCGGCTGCGGTTGCCGGTCAGATAGGTATCGGTTGCCGCCCGGACACGGACCGGCATGGTCCGGCGGTGATTACGAGCCGGCAGCTGGAAAAACTGTCTGATGATGCGTTGACGGAAGTTGCCGTGAACACGGATATCTTTGCCAGGACCACCCCTGAGCATAAACTCCGGCTTGTCAGGGCCCTGCAGGCACGGGATCACGTTGTCGCCATGACCGGCGACGGAGTCAATGATGCCCCGGCGCTGAAACAGGCTGATATCGGCGTGGCCATGGGTTTTTCCGGAACCGAGGTGGCACGGGAAGCCGCCGACATGGTGCTGACCGACGACAACTTCAGCTCCATCGAGGCGGCTGTAGAGGAGGGACGGGGAGTTTTCGACAACCTGACCAAGTTCATCGTCTGGACCCTGCCCACCAATATCGGAGAGGGGCTGGTCATCATGACAGCGATTTTCCTCGGTACAACCCTCCCCATCCTGCCTGTGCAGATACTCTGGATCAACATGACGACGGCGGGATTTTTAGGTCTCATGCTGGCGTTTGAACCAAAAGAACCAGGCATCATGCTCCGCCGGCCCCGCCCGCCCGGGGCCCCCCTCCTGAACCGCGTGCTGGTCAACCGCATCATCCTGGTCAGCCTGCTGCTGCTCATCTTCACCTTTATCCTGTTCCAGGTTGAACTGAACAGGGGAACAGCCATTGACGAAGCCAGAACCGTGGCGGTCAATACCTTTGTGGTTATTGAACTCTTTTTTCTGTTCAACTGCAGGTCCCTGACCACGTCTGTTTTTCAGCTTGGCCTGACAAGCAATGTCTGGGTGATCGGCGGCGCAGCCGTGATGCTTGTCTTCCAGTTGCTGTACACCTACCTGCCCGGCATGAATTATTTCTTCGGCAGCGCCCCTGTTTCACTGCGCTCATGGCTGTATATCTTTGCGGCCGGCCTGGCATCAAGCCTGATTGTTGAAGGGGAAAAACAACTGCAGAAAAAACTTGCCCGTCAATGACGCGGCATAGGGACAGGCAGGGCACCTCAGCCTTCCCCGCCCTCATCTTCCTTTTCCTCCCTTGCCCTGCCAAACACTTTTGCCGACAACACGCCGGCCTCGTATAAACCGAACAGGGGAAAGGCAAGGAGCACCGTGGCCGTGATCTCTCCTGCAGTCAGGAGAAAGGCCAGCACCACGATGGCGCCGTAAAAGTACATGCGCTTTTTCCTGAAATAATCGCGCGAGACCAGTCCGGCACGGCCGGTCATGAACATGAGAAAGGGAATTTCAAAGGCAATACCGAAAGCCAGCGCCATCCTGGCCACAAAGGTGAGATACGTGCCCAGTTTCGGCAGGGGTTCCAGGTTCGGGCCGGCATAACTCATGAAAAACGTCAGCATCTGCGGCAGGGCAACAAAAAAGGCAAAGACAGCTCCGCCGGCAAAGAGAAAGGTTGCCCAGAAGACAATGAGCCGCGCCAGGCGCCGTTCATTGTCAAGGAGCCCGGGAGCGACAAACATCCATACCTGGTAGAGGAGATATGGAAAGCTGATGAGAATACCGACCAGAAGGGAAAGCTTCAGGTAGGTAATAAAGGCCTCGGTCAGCTTGGTGTAGACAAGTTTCTGCAGCTCGGGATAGGCGGAAAACAGCGGCTGCATGCTGAAGGCGACGATCTGGTCGATGCACAGATAGGCAACAACCGTGGTAACAAGAATTGCCAGAAAGCAGCGAATCAGCCTCTTGCGCAGCTCTTCATGGTGAGGTCTGAAATGTTCAAATGCGGCAAGCATGATGAACCCGTAAAAAAACGTTAAGACTGAATGAGCATAATGATAATTCAGAGAGCTGCAAAGCTGAACCGTTGGCTTTTGTATTTTTTACAAAACCAACAATCATGGCTTGGAATCAGGCGGTGCAGTCCTGATATCACCCTGTTCGTCTTCCCCGTCCGGCGGTTCGTCTTCCCCTGCATCTGATCTCTCCTCATCCCGGCCCTGTGGATAAGGGTCTTTTCCTTCTGAAATCGGCTTGAGATCACCGGCATCGATGATGTCGTTCTCCTGTCCGGCTATTTTCAGGGATGGGGAACCCGGCTCGTGCCAGGTAAAGTTGTCATCAGAGTCCAGCAGTTCCCCTTTCAGGTCATCGGCCGTTTTCCGCAGATCCGACTGTACAGAACCTAAAATATTCTCCTCGTCCGCAAGGCTCTCCTTGACCTGGTTGACTGTTTTCTTCAGTTCAAACATCCACCTGGCAATGGAACGTGCCATATCCGGAAGTTTGTCCG
>JAJRVA010000238.1 GCA_024277485.1 Deltaproteobacteria bacterium
CAAATAAAATCATCGATTCGCGCATGTAAATTGATATCTTACTGTCCATGATCATTGACTGCTGTACTTAAATTATAGTTGATCGCAACGAAATTTCACAGGATTTTCCCGGCTTTTCCGGGAAAAGAGGGTCAAACAACCCGAAAAACGGTGTCCAGCGGTTTCTCCCCCACCCCGCTCCACTCCACCTCTCTGACACAGTCCCGGCAGAGCCGGAAATAATGAATGGAATCCACCCCGTGGTCGATACACGTTTCCAGTTTTTCCCGAAGCCTGAGAAACTGCTTTTCAGTAAGATTCGGACATTCGAAAACGGATTTCTGTACCCGGCGCCCATAGCCCTTCAGAGCCTTGACCACCCGGTACCTGTCCCGGTTGTCGCTGATATCGTAGCAAATTATATAAAACATTTTTTTGCTTTCCTCATAATTCCATAATTCATAATTCCACATAATTCCGGGGACACGATACTTAATTGCGAGCAATTAAGTATCGTGTCCCCGGAATTATGCCGTGTCCCCGGAATTATGAATCATCTGATCAGCGTCTGATGAGAAACGGCCTGTAGGGAGCGCCGTCCTTTTCCAGGCTTTCGGCCAGTCTCCGGCACTGGCTGTACATGATCCACTTCATCACGGTTTCCCGGCCGGTATGGTCATAGAGAAAACGTTGCTCAAGCTGGCGGCGCCAGGCCGTTATCAGGGCGCGGCTTACCGCGGGCTTCATCAGAACGGGCCGCTCACCGCTCCCATCCTCAGGCGCTCCCCGGACAAAATCGGCGGGCCGCACCACCTGCCGGTTGATCAGAGTCAGGACGAGCCGCTCACCAAAGACCCGCCACTCCTCGACCAGATCGCAGGCAAGCGACGGCCTGCCGTGGGCGATCTCGTGCAGGGCGCCGAGATAGGGATCAAGCCCCACCCTCCTGACGCAGTTGAGCACCTCATTGGTAAACAGGGTATAGACAAACGAGAGCAGGGCATTGACCGGATCCCTTGGCGGTCTGCGGTTGCGGCCGGAAAAGGAAAATCCCCCGGCCCGGAGCAGAAATCCGAAGACACTGTAATAGAGCCGGGCGCCGTAGCCCTCGATGCCGCGCACCTGGTCCATATCCGCAGCCGAATCAAGCCTGGCCTGGAGCGCCTTGATCCGCACCCCGGTCACGCGCAGCTCGTCGATCCCGTACCGGGACCCGCGCCGCAAAAGCAGACGGGCCTGGTTTTCCAGCTTGCCCCGGACAATGCGCCGGGCAAGGTCAAGGCTGAATTTTTCATCCCCCAGGCGCCGGTACTGGCTCTGGCGAAGAGCCACGTGGCCGGCTTCATCCAGCAGCAGCCTGGCCCGGAACCGGCCACCCGGGGTCAGAAAAACCGTGTCAATCCTGTTGTTGATGAGAAAATCAAGAACAGGCCCGGAAAGCGATGTCCGCCCCGCCAGGGTCAACTGTTTGAGTCCGGCGGCCGGTATGGTGTCCAGCACGGCTCGGCCGCGCATGATCTTGAGACAGTCGCCCTCCTTGCGAAGATAACTGCCCGGTTCAAGCACATAGAGTTGTTCCATCACATAAACCGCTCCACCTGGCGGATGGCCGTTTTCAGACTGGTAATGGCATCGCGCAGGTTCCCGACTTTTTCGCTCCTGGGCTCCGCGTCCCGGTCAAAGCCCCTGATATGGCGAAGGGGATGGGGATAGCCGTCTCCCGCGAAACTGCACGGCAGGTCTCCGCCACGCTCAAGCAGGCTGTGTATTCGCCTGCATCCCAGAACGGTTCCCCTGATCCGGCTGATCTTGTAATCAAGCAGGGGCCGGTTGTACTCGGGCAGCCGGGAAAAAAGATGGTGGAGCAGCAGCCCGGCCCTGGGCAGGTGCCCCAGTGTTCCCAAAAGAATCTTTTCCTCCCGCACGGAAAGCTCCCGCGCCGACCTGAGCGCGGCCATGACCTGGCCCAGCATGGCGCAGCGGTTTTCCAGCACTGCCAGTTCCGGATACTCCTCGGCCCACTTCGCGTGCCTGGGGTGGACCATGACCCGCGCGTTCCTGCCGCGGCCGGCAAGCTCTTGCACAAGCTTCGGGGCAGCGGGCTTCAAACCGGCAAGCAGGTCAAACTGGCTGTCCCTGGACGTGTCCCGGGCCATGACAAACGAAGAGGGCTTGCCCGTGGAGCGGTGAATGCCCAGGGGCAGCTTCACCAGGTTGCCGAATCCCTTTCCTGTCCGCCTGTCCTGCTTGGGAAAGATTTCCAGGTTAAAACACTCCACGTCCCCGTCCAGGCCAGTGACCAGTTGACCCAGGGCCGCGCGCATGACCGCGGCCGGCACAGGTTCGCGCACCGGAAACCAGAAATGGAACCCCTTGCCGCCGCTGAACTCGGGCAGGCAACAGAGTCCGGCCTTGCGGGCAAGGGAGGGAATGCGCTGATGCAGGTACAGGGACTCGCGGCGGATGGCGGCCCGGTGTTTTTTCGACTGCCGGGCGTCACGCAGCCTGCCGACAAGATCAACGTCGATCACGCCCACATGCACCCTGCTTTCATGGTCGAGCAGATAGATCCCGTAGGTGCGGCGGCCGGCCAGATGATCCCTGATGTCGCCGGGCTGCAGAGGCCGGCGCACAGGCACGTAGCCCTGCCTGCCTTCACCGCGATCGACCCACTGGCGGGCAAAGGCATCCTCGCGTCCCCGGAAAATCCGCATGAACATATCAACCTGCTCCTCTTCCCGGCGCAGTTGACGAAACGGAGAAAGAATGTCACGCTCTTCGGCGGGAACCGCACCGCTCCCGGTTCCGGGATCACTGCTCCATTGCCGGACACACTCCTCCGGCACATGGGATCTCGCCCTTGCCGCGATCCGGACCAGGGCAGCACGCTCACCCAGCAGATCAAGCAGTTCAAGATGATCCGCCCACCCCTGCCTGTTTCCGGGAAAGCGCTGGTGCAGGTGTTCATAGATTTCCCGTGCCCGCCCGATCAGGCCATGCTGGCGGGCGATCATTGCCAGTTCAAGCAGAGTGGGCGCGTCCGGCGCGGCGCGGACAACCCCGTCACCCAGGCCGCGGCGGACAAAATCCTCCCCGGCCCGGTCAAGGGGCGCGTTACGGAGCCGGTCCATGAGCAGCCCATACTCTCCCGCATGGATACCCGCAGACAGAATCTTTGCCGTTGCCATGATGCTCTCTCCTCACTACCCGACCAGACTCAGACGACCGGCAGCGCGTTCCGGCTCCGAAGCGCCGCGCCGCACCAGGTCTGCGAGTTTTCTGAAATTGGGAAACTGAAAGTTGTACTCCTCAAGCTCCCTGACGATTTCCAGGGCCTCACCGTACCGCTCCTGCCGGTACAGGGCCGCGGCAAGCCAGAACATGGCCTCGTGGGACGGGCTGCCATAAGTATCGCGGCAAAACTCCGCGGCCTGCCGGCTCGACTGTTCCGCGTCCTTGAAACGGGCGAGGGAAAGAGAGATGCGGGCCATGCGGATCAGGGCCTTGTGACGGCCGCGCCGGTCCCGTTCCGCCGCTTCGGCCAGGACCTGCAGGGCCTTTTCCGGCCGCCCCTTCGCAACCAGGACATCGGACTCGGTCCAGCGAACATACGGCCTGCGCCGGGACCGGGGCACGCGGTCGATGAACCTGGCCGCCTGTTCGGGCCGGTCAAGCTGCAGGGCGCAGCGGGCCGACAGCTCATGGACAAAATCCACGGCCAGGCCCCGGTCGGCCCGGTGGACCGCCACCTCGAGATGCTCCAGGGCCTTTCCCGGCTCGCCCAGGGCATGCAGCACCTTGCCCATGGCAAAATGCTTGAACAGCGGGTGCATGTGATCGCGGTCACGGTCCTGTTCCATCACCTTTTCCAGGAGAGACAGGCTGCGCGAGGGCATGCCGTTTTGCAGGTGACAGGAGGCCAGGTGGTACAGAGCCTTGATATACTTGGGAAACTGCTGGTGCTCACGCTCCCGGGCCGGGGCGTCCTTCTGCTCCCAGTTGGCTATTGCCCGCCCGAACAGGGGGGCGGCAATCCTGGGCTTGTTCTCGATCTCCTTTCGGAGAACGCCGTGCCGGTAGTAAAAGGTCACCGAGTCGGGGCGCAGCTCGCAGGCCCGGTCAAAATGATCGTTCGCCCGGCGCACAAGCCGTTTCTTTTCCCGGGGCGGCAGCGGTTGACGGAGCGTGCGTGCCGCGAACAGGGCGTCCAGGGCGGTGTAGGCAAGGGTATAGTGGGCCAATGCGTTTCCGGCATCCGCCCGGACCACCGCTTCCAGGCAGGCCAGGGCCTCATCATGACGCCCGGCCCGGCACAGAACAAACCCCACCTTGAGACGCACCTCATCTGCCATGCCGCTGTCGACAAGGTCAGGGAGCTTTTCATCCACCGGATGAAACAGGGAGATGATATCCTCCCAACGGTTTTCCGCCTGCAGCTCCCGGATCTCGGCCAGGACCCGCTCCGCGTCACGGCGCACCTGCTCCCCGTTCCAGGGCCGAGCCGCCTGTTCGGCCAGGAAATCGCCTTCAGGGCCTCCGGCAGCAACAGGTAACGCTGTTTCCCGCGCCAGATCTACACGGCCTACAATCCGGGCCCGGTTATCAGATTTGTCCTTGGGAAGGGCGTTTGCGGTCATAATTCTGCCTCCTCAAAAAATGAATAAAAAATGCTTCTATCCTTTAGTACGGACAGGAAAGTAATTTTTTGTTTTTTTTTAGAGGGTGCGGAGTATGACGCAGGATTTTTTTTTACTGCATAAAAGAAGATGGACAACAATAACGGTCAGGCAGGAGGTTACAGGTACCGGGTCATAGTCCCCTCTGATCGGGGCATTTTCCAGAACAGATTGGTCAAGGTGATGAAGGCAGCGAAAGCGGAGGTGTCGTAATCCCCTCTGATCGGGGCATTTCTTCAAACCCTTACCCTGGAATCTGGGGTGATTTCAGGCAGGTACAAGGTGCGATTCGCGCATGGCGCCTGTTTTTCGGCAGGCGGTACTTTCCAAGGCTATCCCGGGAAGACGATAAATGCAACAACATACCGATATACATAATGATTCCGCGAATCGCGCATGTCGGTTAACATTCAGGCATTGGCTCGTTTTATCGGCCCAGACGCCTCTTAGCCCGGATATTCCACAAAGGTCGTCATAACTTCACAAAAAGCCTGAGCGTGCCGGAGATTCAGTATTTCGCGCTGGAAATTGTCTGCAGGCATACTGGCGGTATGTCGAAAACAATTTCCAGGAGAAGCTGAAGATTCGGTATGTTCAGACTTTGTTGCAGACCGCTTGTGAAATAAGCGGCTTAAGCGCCGCTGGAAGCTTTCTTCCGCATAGAATGCAGATAAGCTTTCAGCTCTTTCCACGCCTTTTGCTTATTTTTCTTTGCCTTTTTATTGGCACAGCCCCATTCCCTGAAGTTGTTTTCAAGTTGTTCGGCCGCGGCCAGGGGCAAACCTTCTATTTTCACCCCGGAAGAAACAAAAGCGGCCCAATCCCGAAGACCGGTAACTATGTCCAGAGCTTTCTGTTCTTCCAGGCCTATCCGCCTGATGTCCGGGTGGTCGATGCCAAGCAGATCTACCAGCCTGGTCACTTTTTTCCATTGACCTTCTGTGCAGTGTTTTTTCATCCAGAGTTTCTCTTCCCTGCTCCACACCTCGAAGAACGCCCTGGCCACTTCCTTCTGTCCATCGGCATCCAGGCTGTCGAGTTTCGGCCAGACATCACGCAGGGATTCTTTTCCCGGTGCCTGGGTACGGGCAATACTCTCACCCTGGACAATGGCGACAAATTGTTCTACCTCGCTCATTTGCCGCCACTTTTGTTTTGCCGCTTCCATAGCCGC
Organism: Deltaproteobacteria bacterium; assembly: GCA_024277485.1. The sequence continues at coordinate 5,830 of JAJRVA010000238.1, forward strand.
TTTTTCGTCTGCAGCCTGTTTTTGCCGGCGTAACTTTTCCTTTTCCTCCTCCAGTGCCCTTTGCCGGCGGATTTCACGAAGTTGTTCCTGTTCTTTCTGTTCCCGGGCAAGCTGTTCACTATGCCTGGCCTGCACCTGCTGCCGCTGTCTGAACAAATCCTGCTGTTCCGGAATGTCAAGAGGCCTGAACTGTACCCAGCCCATGGCGGGAAGCCCGGTCGGATTGTTCGGATTACTGCTGTCAGAAGCCAGCCATATCGTGGTGGCGCCTTCGTCTGGTCTTGAGAATTTCATAGGTTTACCCGGCGGGCTGATCTTGATATGCCTGTGTCCGTTCACTGTCATACATTCCGCCCCGGAATGCCTGCCCAGGCGAAGAGGGATCACTTGTTCCGAATCAAAACGCACAGGCGAACCGCCAATTACCAGCAGCTCCCGGTCTTCCCGTTTTTTTTCATC
>JAJRVA010000239.1 GCA_024277485.1 Deltaproteobacteria bacterium
AGGGAACTACAGAAAGAATGTGCCGCAGTTGCCCATTTTCGCGGGGATAACGAACCGTCCGGTTTTACCGTTATCCCCGTGCAAGCGTGATTCGTTCCTCAGCCTTCCACCTTCAGTCTTCCATGACAGGAAATACTATTGCAAAATCGGAGTAAGGCGGGTATATGATACCCTAAAACATCTGGTACCGTTTTCAGGCCGGCACAACTTTTTACGCTTTTTCTTACTCCATTTACCTAATGGCCGACAAAAAACTGCACATCATCATCACCGGTGAAGAGGGACAGGGACGCATCTTCGTGATTCGCAAAAACACTGTCCGGAAAACCATCATCACATCGCTGGTCATGACGCTGATCCTGGCTGCCGGCACAGCGGCAGGCATCAGGTATTTTAACCAGTCCCGGATACTGCAGACCAGGCTGGTGGCCCTTGATGATCAGCTGTCAGAAACACAAAGCTCGCTTGAAACTATCCGCAGGGAAAAACAGCAGATTGCGGTAAAATACAACAGGGAAATCGACCGCCTCGACGAGAGAAGCAGGATAATCCAATCGATAATGGACAATATCGGAGTTGAACTTGCCATTGAAGAGGACGCCAGGCACAGCGGCGGCCCTTTCATAGAAATCAATGAAGATGACAGTGAAGCACTCATTGACCGTGCTGATCAATACCTTGAGATTCTGCGAAAAATTCCCCTGGGCCGCCCGGTACCCGGCAAGATCAGCTCAAAATTCGGTCGTCGCAAAGATCCCCTAATCAAGAAAAGCGCCTTTCATCCGGGTATTGATTTCCGGGGACGCACCGGTGACGAAATCAAGGCTACAGCAGACGGAATTGTCAGGAAGGCGACCCGGAACAAGGTGCTGGGCCGCTATGTTATTCTGTCGCACGAAAACTGCTTTGAAACAATCTTTGCCCACATGCACAAAACCCTGGTCAAAAAGGGGGACAAGGTGCAACGGGGCCAGATCATCGGCCAGATAGGGAATACAGGACGCAGTACCGGCTCGCACCTGCACTACGGAGTCCGGTATAATGACAAGTCTATTGACCCCGGGAAATACCTCCAGGTCGCCGATCTGTCCCTTACTCTCGACCGATAGGCTTCACCGGGAAATTTACCATGGCATTCTTCTCCAAAAAAGATGCTCTCCCCCAGAGCAGTCTCCCCGGTTCCAACGGAGCTATCTCTTCAATTATTTCCAAGGACATGCGCATTACAGGTGAAATTCGTTTCACCGGCAAGGCCAGGATTGACGGAACAGTTGAGGGCAACGTCAAGGGGGAGCACCTGATTCTGAGCGAATCCGGAAAAGTCCATGGAGATCTTGAGCTGAAAAGCCTGATCTGCCGCGGGTCCATAAAGGGGAACATCAACGCGCAGGAGGTCACAACCCACAGTACGGCAAATCTGCACGGCAACCTCACGGCTGCCAACCTGACCGTGGAACCGGGAGCCACGCTGAACGGTGAAATCACAGCCGCATCGCAGCAGTCTCAGCAATCTCAGCAGCAACATCCTGAAGGAAAAAAACAGGTCAAGTAAAAAATTACTTGCCGATACAGAACTCGGAAAAAATCCTGTCCAGGATATCCTCTGTCGTGGTCAACCCCACAATATCACCAAGATAACCAAGGGCTGACTGTACCTCCACCGCAAGAAGGTCAACAGTCAGGCCGGTGGACAGTGCTTCACGCAGCCTCCGGCATGCAGCAAGTGTCTCCTCAAGGACTGCCAGGTGGCGGATGTTCGGGGCACAGGCATCCCTCTCGGTAATGACAGGTTGGTCTCCCATAATCCTGGCGTATATGGTTTCCTGCAGTTCAGAAAGTCCCCGATGCTCCCTGGCTGAGATTTTCAGGAGAGGCACACCTGGAAAGGCGGTCTCAAATATTTCCATGCTGTCCTGCCGGGCAATATCGACCTTGTTCAGGGCAACGAGCCTTGCAACCCCGTCAATGGAATTGTAGAGTTCCATATCCGCCTCTGTCAGGGATGCGGAAGCATCAACCAGAAATATGACCAGGTCGGCCTCCCGCATTTTCCTGCGGGCGCGCTCAATGCCTAATTTCTCCACCGAAGAGGCATCAGATCGTATCCCGGCTGTATCCACCAGCCGGGCCGGGATACCCTTGATGGAGATCATCTCTTCAATCGTATCCCTGGTTGTGCCGGGAACAGAGGTAACAAGAGCGCGGTCCTCCTGCAGAAGGGCATTGAGCAGGCTTGATTTCCCCACATTCGGCAGCCCGGCAATAACGATAGTAACACCTTCCCGGATAAGTTTTCCCTGACCGGCCATCTCCACAAGCATGGTCAGGGGCATGACGACATTCTGTTCCAGCTGCTCTGCAATCGCATTAACATCAACGAGTTCAACGTCATCCTCCGGGAAATCGATCGCCACTTCCAGGACAGCCAGGATGGAGGCCAGTGCGTCCCTGACCTCTTCAATACGCTGATAGAGCCTGCCCTGCATCTGGTTGACGGCAAGTTCGACACCCGCACCTGTTTTCGCCTTCAGCAGGTCAATAACCGCCTCAGCCCTGGTCAGGTCTATCCGGCCGCTCAGAAAAGCACGTTTGGTAAACTCGCCCGGCTCGGCCGGTCTGGCGCCGCAACGCAGCACTTCGGCAAGAAGGGAGTGTAATACAAGGGAGCTGCTGTGACTCTGCAGTTCGACTACATCTTCACGGGTGTAGGTGTGAGGGGCCTGCATGTAGACGGCTAAAACTTCGTCAAGGACTGTTCCGTCCCGGTCGATTACAGTGCCATAATGGAGTTTATGGCTGGAAAGGACTGCATGGGACCGGTTGGCCCTGAACAGCGTTTTCAGGATCACCAGGGCCCG
>JAJRVA010000017.1 GCA_024277485.1 Deltaproteobacteria bacterium
ATGATGTCCGCAAAACTGACATCCTGCGGGCAGACAAACACACAGCTTCGGCAACCGGAACAGTACCAGAGCAGGTCCGAGGACAGGAGTCGCTCTGACAGGCCCATGCGAACCATGTGTATAATCTTGCGTGGATCAAATTCCGGAATAGCCTGGCTGACCGGGCAGATGCCGGAACAGGCGCCGCATGAAAAACAGCTGTTTAAGTGTTCACCGCCCGGTTCGGCGATCACCTCGCCGCTGAACTGCGCATGTACGACTTCTTTCTTTTTCCTGGCCATATTCTCACCAACAAGCTGAATTATGCGGTTTCTTGAACAATAACAGGCTTCCCCGGGTACGGTCGCAGGGTACGGCCTTGCCGCCGCACGATGAAACCGGAACACCACGAGGCACCCGTTTTCTGTTTGCATACAAAGTAAAAATTCATACCGTATTATACGAAATATGTCAATACGGCATGTGGAGAGTTTCGCGGCTATTTTCAGCCTGATCCCGGGACTGTCCCGCTGCACAGGTGTTGCGCGTTTCTCCCGGTTATCCGCTCAAAGAGTGGCGGGGCGAGATCAAGCTGCTTCAGGAGCTGCAGGGTGTTTTTCTGGTCTGACCAGGGAGAGTCCGAACCAAAAAGAATATAATCGGCAGGATGGTTCATGATCATCGCACGCGCCCTTTGCGGCTCGAGAAAATCCAGGGCAAAGGAGATCTCCATGTACACGGGTCTGCCGATGAGCAGTTTTTCCACCCTGTCCCAGTCATCCCAGGCCCCCATGTGAGTGGTGATCAGTTTCAGTTCCGGGAATTTTTTAATCACATTGAGGATCCGGACCGGGCCGCAGAGATCCGTCCTGGGAAAGGCGATATCAAAGCCTGTGTGCATGACCACGAGCAGGTTATGCCTGATAAGCAGTTCATAGAGGGGAAAGAGCTTTTTTGCATCGAGGCGGAAATTCTGGTAATAGGGATGAAGCTTGATACCGATAAAGCCCTCCCCGGCAACGGCGCGGACCTCTTCCTCCGTTTCCGTGGCATCGGGGTGGACCGAGGGCAGGGGGATCAACCGCTCTGAGCGGATACTCTTTGACCAGTCAAGGATGGAGCGGAACTGGTGCGGCCGGGTGGCGATGGAACAGATAACGCTTCTGTCGATCCCGGCCCGGTCCATGGACCTGAGCAGGTCGCTGGTGGTTCCGTTGAGATAGGCGGTAACACCTCCTTCCTTCTCAAGATAGGGGATGGCCGAGGCTGCCAGCTGGTCGGGAAAGGCGTGGGTATGAAAATCGATTATTGTGCTCATGAGGAGAAAAAGCGCCACCCGATCTGCAGGATAACGAGCGCGTAGAGCCCGGCAGCAACATCGTCCAGCATGATGCCGGGTCCTCCGTGGATATGGTTGTCAAGCCAGCCCACGGGGAAGGGCTTGAGGATGTCGAAAAAACGGAAGAGGGCAAACCCGGCCACCACGGTGAGCGGGTGGGCGGGCAGGGCGGTCAGGGCAATGAGCTGGCCGACAATCTCGTCAATGACCACCACGCCAGGATCTCCCCTGTCCAGTATTTTTTCCGCTGCCCCGGCACAGACGGTTCCGATGATGAAGAGAGCCGCGACCACGCCGATATAGGGCGCCAGCTCCAGCCGCCGCAGGCCGAACCACATGGCGACCCCCACCATGGAACCCCAGGTTCCCGGCGCCCTGGTAAGGAAGCCTGATCCGGCTCCTGAAGCAATGAACATGAAAATACGGTCCATGCTCAGCGGCCCGGTTTATGCTGGGACACAACATGGTACACGCTTTTAATGGAGACGTCGTGTTCCTGTGCCACCCGCCGGCATTCTTCATACTCGGGAGTAATGACCATCCCGGCCGGGGTCTCTATCTTCTTGGCCCTGACCGGGCCCCATGGCGTTGCAACTGTAATGATCTCCCGCGGCAGGGTCAGCCGCTGTTCGGTATGGAATCTGAGTCCGATGGCGCTTGTTTCCGAGAGAATGACCGCCTGCAGGCAGGACTGGTGGGCCGGGTCACAGATGACCTTGAGGGTAAAGCCGGGCCGTCCTTTTTTCATGTGCACGGGAAAAAGAATCACATCAAGGGCCCCGCCGGCAAAGAGCTTTTCAGCGACCAGGGGCCAGGTCTCGGGACTCCAGTCATCGAGCGAGGTCTCGATGACCACCACCCGCTGGGTTTCATCAGGAGAAAACTCGTCTCCGATGATCAGGCGAAGCAGGTTGGGCCGGCCGTCATTTCTCTGCATGGACCCGGCGCCGTATCCTGTTTTTTTCATGCGTATGGCGGGCAGAGGGCCGAACCGGTCGGCCAGCTCGACAGCGAGAGCGGCTCCGGTGGGGGTGACCAGTTCCTGGTCCAGGTTTTCGCCGAACACGGGAATACCCCGCAGGAGTTCACAGACCGCCGGCGCCGGGATGGGCAGCTTGCCGTGTTCACAGGCTGTCCAGCCGCGCGGCATGGGCAGCGGTGAGCAGACAATTTTTTCAATTTTCAGTACATGTAAGCCAAGAAGGGCTCCGACAATATCAATAATGGCATCAACCGCCCCCACCTCGTGGAAGTGAACCTCGTCGACCGGGCAGCCGTGCACCCGGGCTTCGGCTTCAGCCAGGCGCAGGAAAACGGCAAGGGCCCTGTCCCTGACCGGTCCGGGAAGACGGCTGCCTGTCAAGATTCTCCGAATCTCGCCGATGTTCCGGTGCGGCTGAGTGCCGGAGGTCTTTACCCTGGCCCGGACCGCTTGCAGAGAATGTATTTTTACCGGGTCAAATGATACCTTGAATCCAGGAAGATCAAGCAGATCAAGACCACTGATAACGGCATCTTTTTCAGCGCCGGAAGCAATGAGCGCGCCAAGAAGCATGTCGCCGCTTATGCCGGAGAAACAGTCAAGGTAGGCAAGACGCATCAGGTAATTTTCTCCCCGACAGGAAAGCAGAATCCGCACATGCACGCCTGCACCGCCATGCGTTTTTTCCCTTCCGGTTGAATTTCGTGAATGGCAAGGTACCCTTTTCCCGTGGCGATCAGGAGGCCGTTTTTGTCGGCCCGGCAGAGTGTTCCCGGTTCCCGGGTAACATGGCCCTCAACGACTTCAGGCTTGAAAAAGCGAAACCGCTGCGTGCCTAAAAAGCCATAGGCCGAAGGCCACGGGTCCAGGCCGCGGATGAGGCAGTGCAGTTCCCCTGCCTCCTTGCTCCAGTCAAGATGCCCCATCTCCTTGTTGAGCAGCGGCGCCTCGGTGGCCAGGCTGTCGTCCTGCCTGACCGGGACAAGTCTGCCCTCCTTGAGCAGCCGGATCGTCTCCGGCAGGGTCTCTCCGCCGAGCAGGGAGAGTTTTTCAAAGAGTGTTCCGGCAGTGTCATCGTGTTCAATGGGAATGGCTGCCGGCAGGAGGATATCGCCGGTATCCATCCCCTCGTCCATCTGCATGATGGTTACCCCGGTTTCCTGCTCGCCATTGATGAGCGCCCACTGGATCGGCGCCGCGCCGCGGTATTTCGGCAGCAGTGAGCCGTGCACGTTGATGGCGCCAAGCGGCGGGAGGGTGAGCAGTGAGGCGGGCAGAATTTTGCCGTAGGCAGCCACCACGATCAGGTCGGGGCCAAGGTTGCGTATCGCATCCAGGAACGCGTCAGTCCTGATGGAGGCAGGCTGCAGGACAGGTATGCCCTGCTCCAGCGCTTGAATTTTAACCGGGGGCGGGGTCACCTTCCGGCCGCGGCCCCTTTTCCTGTCCGGCTGGCAGACCAGTGCCACGACCTCATCCGGTCCGTGCAGCAGTTTCCGGAGAGAGGGAACGGCAAATTCAGGTGTGCCCATGAAGACAATGCGAAGCGGTCTGCCGGTCATGCGCGGGCCCGGAGAATTTTTTTCAGCTTTTTTTTGTACAGGTTTCTTTTCAGGGAACTGATCCGGTCAATAAACAGTTTGCCGTGCAGATGGTCCACCTCGTGCTGGATGATCCGGGCAAACCTGTCCTCAGCCGTAAATTCCAGCCGGTTCCCGTCCAGGTCCCGGGCCGTGACCAGGATTTTCTGAAAGCGTTTCACGTTTGATAAGTACTCGACAACACTCAGGCATCCTTCCTCATCCACGACCGATCCCTCTCCCCCGGAGATGACCGGGTTGATAAAGGGGGTAAATTCTTTTTTTCCTTCCGGTTCAGTAGTAATATCCACCACTATAACCTGCTTGAGGACGCCGATCTGGTTTGCCGCCAGACCGATTCCGGGGGCATCATACATGGTTTCAGCCATGTCCATGACCAGTTTCCTGAGGTCATCGTCAAACACGGTCACCTTCCCGGCCTTGCGGCGGAGAATCGGGTCCGGGTATGTCAGTATGGTTCGTACAGCCATGATATATGTCTCATCTGTTTACAGGAGTCATTCTCATTTATAAGGTGTATGCATCAAAGTAAATACTGTAAAGTCCTCTTCTCTGCCAGTGAAAAAGAGAGGCTTGGCGCCTTGTTTTCATGAAGTGAATTGTGTAGGATCGGATTTTCACTGAGCTGCAAGGAAAAACGTATGACGAACAACAGGTATGCAGAAGGAGTTGAACTCCTGCGGCACCCGGTATTGCCGCTGGTATCCATGCTGCAGTTTCTGTTCATGACCGGTCCGTTTACCAGGGTGTCCGAGGTGATAGGCGAGCTGCCCGAACCCATCGAAACAGACCGGACCACCTATGTCAATCCCCGGGCTCTTCTGACAGAATACCTCGATATCCTTTCCCAATATGAAAAAATGAAAGAGGGGGATGTTGCCCCGGCACGGGTTGTGGACGAGAAAAACAGGGAGGTTGACTCCCGTACGGCCTGGAACGCCTGGATCCTGCAGGAGGTTGTGACCAGAGAGCTGGAGAGGGTCAACAGCGCTCTCTGCGCCCCCTGCGGATGTACCCTGTGCTGCATTGGTCCGGACAGGGATATGGAACAGGAGTTTTTTGAGATCCCCCTGGCGCCGGACGAGACAGGCATGTTTGATGTCAGCCGCCGGGAGAGCGATGAGAGCCGGAGCCGCACCGCCCATGATGAGGACGAGCTTATTTGTGACGGCACGCCGTTTTATTGTATCCCCGGACCAGGCATTTTTTACTGGCGGAACGGCTGGAGCATGATCCTGCCGAAGGGGTCCAGCTGTCCCCGCCTGGAAGCGGAAAGTGGCCGCTGCCTGATATACGGTACCCGGCCGGATGTGTGCAGGCGGCCGCAGATATTTCCGTATATTCTCGAACCCCTTGGGGAAGACGCGGACAACAGGCAGACGTATCGCATCCGGCAGACCCTGCTGGCAGTGGTCGACTGCCCCTATGTTCGCGACCTGCAGGATGAAATCGCCGCATATGCGGCTGCCGCTGAACTGCAGCTTGTCCTGAAAGAAAACAAGGCCTGATCATCTGACCGGAACCACATGACACTGACTGGAATACTTTGTATTACGGCATCCTACTTGACAGGGGCCATTCCCTTTGGCCTGCTGCTGTCCATGGGCAGCGGGGTGGATATACGGAGCGAGGGCAGTAAAAATATCGGGGCTACCAATGTCAGCCGCCTGTTGGGGAAAAAACTGGGTATTCTGACCCTGACTGCAGATATTGCCAAGGGTTTTCTGCCCATGTACCTTGCCGGTCAGCTCCTGCCGGAAACCCCCGGCCGCAACCTGACCGTGGCCCTGTGCGGCGCAGCCGCGGTGATCGGCCACATGTTTCCTGTGTACCTGGGATTCAAGGGAGGCAAGGGGGTCGCCACCGCGCTTGGAGTCTTTCTCTACCTGGCGCCCAAGGCTCTGTTAGGCAGCCTGTGCGTTTTTCTGGCCGCGGTCTTTTTTTCAGGATTTGTGTCGCTCGGCTCCCTCCTTGGTTCTTTGGCCGTTATCCCGGTTATCTGGTTGACCGGGGAGCCGGGCTGGAAAATCGGCCTGGCTGTTTTTGTGGTTTTCATGATCTGGGTCAAACATTATCAAAATATCGGCCGCCTTCTGCACGGTACGGAAAAAAGCTGGAGAAATACATCATGACCCGCAAGGAATGGGAGGCAGTCGGACAGGCCGGGAAAATTTTAGGTCTCGGCGAGCAGGCGACACAGGGCGAAATAAAACGGGCCTACTACAGGCTCAGTAAACAGTATCATCCTGATACCGCTGGCAGGGATCATGCGGCAGATGAGGATATGATGTGCCGGTTGACTGATGCCTACAATCTTTTGATGCGTTACTGTGAAGAATTCCGTTTTCCCCTGGCTCCGGAAGAATCGGATATCTATGACGCGGAAGACTGGTGGATGGACAGGTTCGGCCAGGACCCCCTCTGGTCAAGGCGGAAATAAGTTTGTAAAGTTTGTAAAGTTGGAAGCTGAAGGGGCAGGCTAAGGGTACATATGCAGGAAAAACCACTTGCGCCGCTGGAAATATACAGGGTGCTGCCGCAGACCAACTGTCAGCGCTGCATGCTGCCGACCTGCCTTGCCTTTGCCGCCGGCGTTGTTGCCGGCAGGAAAAAGCTTTCCGATTGTCCGTTTCTCTCGCAGGAACAGGTGGCCGGGTTGTCGGGAACCCTGGCGGCACGGTCAGACATGGAGCCCGCGGAGGCGGAGTTTATCTCCAGGCAGGAGAAAAAAATCGCCGCCCTTGACCTTGCCCGGGTGGCCCCGGTTATCGGGGCAAGATTCCACAATAAAATATTGTCCGTCCCTTCCCTGGGAAAAGACTTCCATCTTGACGAGCAGGGCAGGATGACCTCTGAATGTCATATTATTCCCTGGGTAAAGGTACCTCTGCTTTCTTACGTGACCAACAAGACACACAGTGATATTACCGGCAGGTGGATTTCATTCAGGGAGATTAAGGGAGGGATAGACTGGCAGGGACTGTTTACCAGTCGCTGCGAAATGATTCTGAAACAACTGGCAGACGACCACCCGGCCCTGTTGGGCGATATTGTCGACCTGTTCATGGGCATACCGACCGACGAGTTTGATGCTGATATTGCCCTTATTCTGCATCCCCTGCCCCATTTTCCCATCCTTATCTGCTACCAGGCCCCGGACGATGACCTGGAGTCTGAGCTGACTGTTTTTTTTGATGAGTGTTGCGGGGTCAACCTGCATATCAAGTCAATATTCACCCTCTGTTCAGGTCTTGTCCAGATGTTTGACAAGATTGCCCGGCAGCATGTCTAAGTGAGGGAAAGTTGTGTAACGCTGTGGATCGAAAATGAAATGACCCAAATTGCCAAAACAGAAAACGAGAGGATAGTATGAATCAGCTCCTGCCGCAATGTGCCCGAATGACCACCTTCCTGTTCTGTCTTCTGCTTCTGCTGGCCGGGTGTGGGGGGGTCGGTTACCAGTCAATGGATACGCGCGTCTCCCTGGTCGACATACAGGTCCTGGAGATGCGGCCCATGGAGACGACCTTTCAGGTGGAGTTGAGGGTTCTTAACCCCGAAGAAACAACACTCATTGTGCAGGGAATCAGCGGTGATCTGAGCATTGACGGCCGCCACTTTGCCTCCGGTCTCACCGGGGAGCAGTATGAAATCCCGGCCTATGACACGGCGACCATATCAATGCCTGTCTACGCTTCGACATTTGACATGGTCACATCCATTCTCCAGTATGCCCGGCAGACGCCGGATCCGGAAGAACAGATCGCCCCGATCAGGTACGAACTGAGCGGGCACGTTCGCGTCAGGCATAAAAACAGTGAATCAACCAGAACCATTCCCTTTGCTTCAAAGGGAGAGTTGAATCTCCAGGGGCCACAGAAGTAACGCATTTTTCTCCACCCGGCATGAGCGGCTGATGCTGCTCATGCCGGAATGGTTGTCGCAATGTCCTTCCTTCCTGACGCCTCTTTTTCTGAAGCACCTGTGCTCTCCCGAAACATTTTGGTTGCCAAATAATTCGTTTATCTTATAGTTAGCCTGTCTATGTATTTGTCTTTTTCCAATGATGGAGGTTTTTGTGTCTGAATCAAAGGTAACGCAGCAGGCCCGCTATATCTTTAAAATCGCAAAAATGCTGCGTAATCACGTGTTTTCAAGCCTTGCCCGTGTTGAAAGCCGCGAGTGCACCCATGGCGACCTTTCGCTGGCCCAGCTGAACCTGATTGCCGCCGTGCGGGGAAGGGGTGAGGTAACGTTAAGTGAACTCGCGGAAATCCTCGCGGTCTCGCCGCCGTCTGTTTCGGTCATGGTTGAACGGCTGGTCGAGAAGGGCATGCTTGTGCGGGAGCGTGCCACCAGTGACCGCCGCAAGGTGGTCATTCATGTCAGCCCTGACGCCAACCAGCATATTGCGGCAATGGAGGAGCGGATGATTGCTACTTTTGTTGAGCTTGTTGAAGACGTGGGCCCGGAAACGGCCGCCAAGTGGTATGAGGTGCTGCAGCGTGTTGAACAGGTGTTGCACAGACAACAGACCGGTGCGGAGCCGGAAAACAGATGAAGGCGGTAAAACAGACCGGGACCCTCGGGATAAGGCTCTTTCTGAGCATCACCATACTGGCGGCGGGTATCGGCGGCTTCGTGGTGTTGAAAAAGATGAAAAAACCGCCGGTCCAGACTCAAACCGTGGAGCGCGGTGTGCCGGTGGAGGCCGTACGGGCGGAACGGACCGATATCCCGGTTCATGTGGCCGGACTCGGACAGATCACTTCACGCAGGGTCGTCCCCCTGTCAGCGGAGGTGGCGGGCAGGGTGACATCGGTGCACCCCGACCTGTACGAGGGAGAGATTATCAAAAAAGGTGAGGTGCTGCTGACCATAGATGAGCGGGATTTCCGGCTGGATTATGAAATCGCCGAGGCAAGGTTGAAGAACCTGCGGCGGGACCACGAACTTGCAGCAAAGGAGTTGAAACGCCTGCGGGCTCTCTATGAAAAGAACAAGGTGGGGACACTCTCTGCAGTGGAAAAGGCGGAGAGCGCGATGAATACAATTATGGATCGAGTCAGCCAGGTCGAGCAGGCCATGCGGCTGGCCGCCCTGCGCCTCGAGCGTTCGGTTATCCGGGCCCCGTTTACCTGCCGGATTGCCGAGGTAACGGTTAAGGCGAATGAGTATGTTACACCGGGCAAGAAGCTGGTGACCATCGTGGATGACGCGGACCTGGAAATTATCGTGTCCCTTGACAGCCGTGATGTTATAAACTGGCTCCGGTTTGATGCGGACCGGGACCTGGAAAATCCCAACTGGTTTCAAGGGCTCAAGTCGGCAGACTGCCGGATTGTCTGGACCGAGGACGAGAAGGTCAGGGGAATGGGAAAACTTGACCGGGTGGTTCGTTTTGATCCCCGGACCCGTACGGTCCTTGTCGCAGCCCGGATTGTCCGGAGCCTTGAACCGGCTTTCCCCCTGGTGGACGGCATGTTCTGCAGGGTCACCATTGCCGGGCGCACGCTTGAATCGGTCTTTGCCCTTCCCCGCCAGGCGGTGTCCTTTGAGAATACGGTATATGTCGCGGTCAATGACCGGCTGCAGACCAGGCCCGTCAAGGTGGCCAGGTTTGAAGAGGGCCAGGCCATTATTTCCGATGGACTTGCCGCCGGCGACATAGTCGTCGTCACCCGCCTGGAACAGCCCCTGGAGAACACGCTCCTCTCCGTAATAATGGTGGAGCAGAACGGCAAATGAAAAAGGTCCTGGCAGCCTTTGCGGCAAACTCGGTGTTTGCCAATATTGTTCTGCTCATGATCTTCATGGGCGGGGGAATGGCACTGACCTCCATGATCCGGGAGAGCTTTCCCCAGTTTTCCATGGACCTGATTTCCGTCACTGTTTCCTATCCGGGTGCTGACCCGGAAGAGGTCGAAGAGGGGATATCCCTGAGGATCGAAGAGGCCCTGGAATCGGTCGAGGGAATCAAGCAGGTTACCACCACGTCAGCGGAGAATATAGGGTCAGCCCGCATTGAAGTTCAGGAAGGGTATGATGTCAGCGAGGTGCTTGACCAGGTCAAGTCAAAGATAGATGCCATCTCGACCTTTCCCCTGGATGCCGAAAAACCGGTTGTAACGGAAGTCGTGATGCGGGATTCGGTCATCCTGCTGGCCCTTTCCGGCGAACTCGGTGAAAAACAGCTCAAGACCTGGGCCGAGAATATCCGTGATGAAATCAAGCTGCTTCCGGGCATTTCCCAGGTTGAAACTTTCGGGGTGCGCGACTTTGAAATCAGTGTCGAGGTCTCCGAGGAACGTTTGCGTCGGTACGGTCTCACCTTCAGGCAGGTGGCCGAGGCGATCCGCAATTCAAGCATCAACCTGCACGGCGGCATCATCCGGACCCGGGGCGAGGAAATACGGGTCAGGACGGTCGGCCGCAAGTATACCGGCGAGGAGCTGGCCCAGATAGTCGTGCTGGCGGAACCCTCGGGCGAGCAGGTCCGTCTGGGCAGATTAGCTGAGATCAGGGACGGGTTTACCGAAGACCCGGTTACCGCTCTCATTGACGGCAAGCCGTCTGTCTTTGTCATGGTCTTCAAGACCACGGAAGAGGATTCCCTGCATATTTCACGCACTGTGAACGAGTTTGTTCAGGCCAGGAAACAGCAGCTCCCCCCGGGTGTGTCCATGACTGATTTTTACGACAATACATCCATGCTCAAGGCGAGGATCAACCTGCTCAGCCGCAACGGACTCATCGGCATGGGTTTTGTCTTTTTCCTGCTCTGGCTTTTTCTGGACCTGCGGCTCAGTTTCTGGGCCGGGCTGGGAATTCCCATCTCCCTGGCAGGCTCGCTCTTTATTCTCTGGGCCATGGGGGAGACCATCAACATGATTTCTCTCTTCGGGTTCATCCTGGTGCTGGGTATTGTCGTTGACGACGCCATTGTGGTGGGGGAGTCGGTGTATGTACACCGTCGTTCCGGGCAGCCGCCGCTCCGGGCCGCGGTGGAGGGGGTGAGCGAGGTGGGCATGCCGGTTGTCGCCGCGGTTATCACCACCATTGTCGCCTTTATTCCCCTGGCCTATGTGGGTGGGATCATGGGGAAATTTATCTCCATACTCCCGGCCGTGGTAATCTCCTGCCTGTTTATTTCCCTGGTGGAGAGTCTTTTCCTGCTCCCGGCTCACCTGAACCACCTGCCTGACCTGAACCGCAGGGTCAGCTATCGCAACCCTTTCAGCCGCATGATGGTCAGGCTGCAGAGCTTCATGCAGGAAGGGCTGGAGCGGTTTGTGGTCAGGCGATACATGCCCTTTCTGGACCTGGTTTTGAACTGGCGCTATATTTCCCTTGCCACGGCCATAGCCGTTCTTTTCCTGACCTTCGGCCTGGTCAGGGGAGGGGTGGTCAAGTTCCAGGTCTTTCCCAAAATAGACGGCTTTGTCATAACCTCAACAGTCGAGTTTCCCGAGGGCACCCCACCCCGCGTAACGGAAGAGGCCCTGAAGAAAATCGAGGCGGGTTTTGTCCGGGTCGCCGACCGGACTCCCACCAGGTCAGGGGAACCGCTCATTGAGAAACGTCTGGTCCTGGTGGGCCAGACCCTCAGCGAACAGAACAGGAAAACCGGTCCCAATTACGGCAGTGTCCAGTTTATTCTGCTTGGCTCGGAAAAGCGGGGTGTCCATTCAAATGATCTTCTCATCGAGTGGGAGGCGGAGGTGGGCGCCCTGCCCGGGGTCAAGTCCCTGACCTTTGAGGGGTTGTCTGCAGGTCCGGGAGGCGCGGAGCTTGAGGTCTGGTTCCAGGGCGATGATATGCGTAAAATCCTGGCCGCGGCAGGTGAGCTTGAAGAGAAACTGCATACCTTTGACGGGGTTATCCAGATCCATTCCGATTTCAGCCTGGGCAAAAATGAACTGCGTTTACACCTCAAGCCCGAGGCCAGAAATCTCGGCCTGACGGTGGAGGACCTCGCCCGGCAGGTCAATGGGGCATTTTTCGGCCGGGAGGCGTTCAGGGTCCAGCGGGGACGTGATGATATCAGGGTCAAGGTCCGGTACACGGCTGATGAACGAAGCTCCCTGGCCAATTTTGAGCAGATGCGCATCAGAACCGGGGATGGCAGGGAAATCCCTCTCCCGGCAGTGGCGGATATTGACTATGGACCCGGGTTTTCAACAATTATCCGCACCGACGGCCAGCGCAGGGTTGCCGTTATTGCCGATGTTGATCCAAAGAAGGCCAATGCCCGGGAAATTTACGCCGAGCTTGAGGAAAACTATTTTCCTGCTGTCAAACAACGGTATCCAGGCATGCATATCGCCCTGCAGGGGGCCAAGAACAACGTCCGGGAATCGCTGGGTTCCCTCAAGGTAACTTTTCCCCTTGCCCTGGTGGGGATATTTGTCATTATTGCGACCATCTTTCGTTCCTACGTGCAGCCGCTGGTCATCCTGTTTACCATTCCCTTCGGGATTATCGGCGCGGTTTTCGGCCATCTGCTGCTGGGCTATGACCTGTCCATAATGAGCATGTTCGGTATGGTTGCCCTGACAGGGGTGGTTATCAACGATGCCATTGTTCTCATAGAGAGGATAAATGAAAACCTGGCCGAGGGCATGCAGTTCCACGAGGCCATTAATAAAGGCGGGGCCCGGCGTTTCCGGGCTATTCTGCTCACATCCTTAAGCACGGTGGGTGGTCTGGCCCCGCTCATACTGGAGACAGACATGCAGGCAAAGTTCCTTATCCCCATGGCCATCTCCCTTGCAGCAGGCGTCACTTTTGCCACTGTCCTGACCCTGGTCCTGATCCCGAGCCTGCTGGTCATTGTCAATGACCTGCGCAGGGTATGGGTACGACTTCGGACGGGGAACTGGCCGGGCAGGGAGGAGGCTGAACCTGCTTCCGGAAGAGGGGCTGTCAGGACGCAGGTCGAAGAGATGCAATAAGATGGACTGGAGAAATTGAAGCAAATGGAGGCCAATGTGAAACGGTGTGTTGTTGTATTTCTTATCGCTTTCTCATTTTTGTATACCGGGATTGTAATCGGGGAAGAGCTTGATCAGCCGCTTCCCCCTGATTTTTCAGGGATCACGGAGCTGGACCTGGAAACCGCGCAGGAGCTGGCCCTTGCCGGTAATCCGTCCATGGATGCGGCCTTTACCCGGGTAGAGCAGGCACGGGCCAGGGTTTCCCAGGCCGTGGCCGCCTGGTGGCCGACACTGGACCTGACCGCCACCGGCAGCAAGGTGCGGCGGTCGGACAAGGACTTTGCCATAGCCCAGTTTTTTCCTTCGATTTCCGGCCAGTCTACGGAACGGACCTATGACCAGGGTGCGGCCGGGCTGCAGGTTGCCTGGATCCTTTTTGACGGCTTTTACCGTTCCTTCAAGCATGAACAGGCCAAGTTCGGTGAAAAATCGGCACAAGCGGCCCGCAGGGATGCGCAGCGGCTCCTGCTGTCCGCGGTGGCCGAGGCGTTTTTGAATGCCCAGCTGGCCCAGACCAACGTAAAAATAGCCCAGGCCGACCAGGAATTTTATTCGCAGCAGCTCCGGGATGCGGAAAACAGGTTCGAGGTCGGCGCCGGTCCCTGGGGGGATGTGCTGAACATCAAGGTCCAGCTCAATACCGCGAAAACGAACCTGCTCCTGAACAGGCGACAATTCGAGGCGGCCGGCTATGGTCTTGCCGCCCTGCTGGGCCTGCCGGATGCTGTTTTGCCGGATCATGTCAGCCTTGCCGAACTGGACCTGAAACGTGATGTCAGCCGGGCCGGGGACTCGCCGGACCAGCTGATCAGGGAAGCTCTCGAGCAGCGGCCCGATGTCAGGCAGATGATCATGCGGGTCAAGGAGGCAGAGGCCGGCACCGGCATGGCGACCGCCTCCTATTACCCGACACTGCAGCTTGCCGGAGCCTACAACGGTGCGAGGCAGGGGGATGTCAGCCTCACAGGGGAGGATTTCGGCAATTCGGTTTCCCTGAACCTGTCCTGGAACCTCTTCTCCGGGGGACTTGACCGGGCCCGCCGCTTTGAAGCGGAACAGGGGTATCGCGAGGCAAAGTTTACCCTGGCGGATCTGCGCAACCAGGTGGCTTCCCAGGTCAGGCAGGACATGGCCCTGCTGGAGGCGGCCCGTGAACAGGTCAGGCTGCAGCGGGAAAGTGTTACCTTTGTCGAGGAGAACCGTGACCTGGCCAAAAACGAGTATGATGCCGGGGAAGCCTCGCTTGTCAGGTTGAATGAGGCCCAGCGGGACCTGACCACGACCTACAGCCGCCTTGCCCAGTCCCTGGTCGCTTTTCACCGGGCCAGGCAGCGATTGCTGGCCTCAACGGGACGCAATATTGCGCAGTTTGTCGCTGACAACACCGCAGTGGATACAGGCTCGCGGTAGTCCGCTCAAGGCCTGCGCTCTCTGCGCTGCACCATGCAGGTCAACGCAGCAGTTTCTGTATCTCTTTTGCTTTGGGCACGTAATACTGACGGAAAACGATGGAGCCGCCGGTGTCGGCAATAATGACCGTTGGTACGCCGAACACCTTGTACTGTTTGGTAATAACGGATTTTTTATCAAAAATTATCGGGTAGTTCATCCCGGTCATCCTGACAAAATTTTTGATCTTGCCTTCTGAATCGTTGTGCCCGACATTAATGGTTATAATTTCGATTTTTTTCCCGGCATCCTCTTCCTGCAGTTTGTTCAACAGAGAGACCTCTCTTGTGCAGTTTGGTCACCAGGAGGCCCAGAAAAAGAGCATGACCGGTTTGTGCGCTGAAATTTTCTCCAGGTCGATTTTTTTGCCGTTCATGGTCTTTGCCGTGAAAGGGATGAGCTTGTCTCCAGCCGGTGCGGCGGAAATTCCGGTGAAGAGAAAAACGGCGGTCAGAACGAGGGTCAGGAAAAGTGAAGATGTGAGTTGCATGGCTTGAGTATCCTTTTGAAATCATGAAGTTGGGTTTATAAAAACATTTTTCCGGCCTGGATAAAGAGGTATTCCGCCACGCCGATCAGGAACAGTCCCATCAGTTTGTTTATTTTTTCCATCCATCGGCCTGATCGGGGCAGAGAGGCCATTATACCCGAGAATGTACCGAGTGCCAGCAGAATAGTTCCCATGCCGAAGGCAAAGGCAAAAAGCAGTGATCCCCCCAAAAAAAGATTACCGGTAGATGCGATATAGGCCAGCAGCGCCCCCAGAACCGGCGCCGTGCACGGGCCGGCGATCAGCCCGGACGTCAGGCCGATGAGAAAGATGCCGGGGATTCCTTTTATCTTCGGGGAGACGTTCTTGCCTATCACCGGCAGGTGAAAAACACCGAGCATACTTAAACCGAACAGCAGAAGAATATTCCCGGTAATGATCAGGGTGTAGGGGTTGGTATTGACAGCCCCGAAAAAACGACCGGTGGCAGCGGCGAACAGGCCGAGAGAGGCATAGGTGACAGCCAGGCCGGTGACGTAACAGAGAGACAGCAGGAAACCCCGTACCTTGGAACCGCCGACATTGGCCCCGCTGATGACCCCGATGGTGATGGGAACCATGGGATAGACACAGGGTGTCATGCTGATGAGCACGCCGCCGAGGTAGGCGGCGCCAAGTGAAAGCAGAATCGAGGTCTGCAGGTATGTTTCGATGTTGGCCAGGAAATCCATGTGTACTTTTTCAAACTTATCAAAACAGCGTATATCGGGTATATCATAGGGCGATATGACAGGAAGTAAAGGTAAAAAAAGGGTTCCCGGCACCGCTGAGATACCTGCTGCCTCATTGTACGGTAACATCGCGGAAGGCTGTATTGAGTGCGGTCTGTGCCGGAAGGACTGTCTTTTCCTGCAGCGGTATGGCACTCCCAAAAAAATCGCCGGGGAAAATCTTGCCGGTGCCGGAGAGTTGCGCCGGAGTTTTGAATGCAGCCTGTGCGGGTTGTGCACCGCGGTCTGCCCGGTAGAGATTGATCCGGCCGCCATGTTTTTTGCCATGCGGGTCCGGGCCCGGCAGGAGGGCAGCGGATTTTTCAAAGAGCATAAGGGGCTTCTTTCGTATGAACGATGGGGCATCTCCCCCTTTTTTTCCTGGTACGGCCTGCCGCAGGACTGTGACACGGTTTTTTTCCCCGGCTGTGCCATGGCCGGCAGCAGGTCAGGCAGGGTGATGCAACTGTATCAGCACCTCAGCGGCCTTGTCCGGAACCTGGGCATGGTCCTTGACTGCTGCACCAAGCCGTCGCATGACCTGGGGCGCGCTGATTTTTTTGCCCGGTCTTTTGGTGAAATGAGAAAAAGTCTGCAGGCTCACGGTATACAAAAAGTGTTGGTAACATGTCCAAGCTGTTACAGGGTGTGGCAGGACTGCGGCGGGGAGATATCTGTTCGTTCCGTGTATGAGGAGCTGGCCCGGGGGGGCGTGGCGCCCCGGGTTGTATCGACAGAAACAATAACCATACATGATCCCTGCTCGGCGCGGCATCAGACCGGTATGCAGGCTGCGGTCAGAGAGCTGGCAGCAGGAATGGGGCTTGAGATCAGGGAAATGAAACATCATGGCCGCAAGACGGTATGCTGCGGCGAAGGAGGCGCGGCCTGCTATACTGTTCCCGATTGGGCGGGAAACTGGACAGGTATCCGGGCCCGTGAGGCGGCAGGTGATCAGATCATCACCTACTGTGCGGGCTGTACCGGTTTTCTTGGCAGGCAGGCGCAGGCAGATCACGTCATAGACCTTTTTTTTGCGCCTGAGCAGACGCTTGCCGGCAAGATCCGGGTAACCCGTTCACCCCTGACCTGGCTGAAACGGCTGCTGCTGAAAAGAAACCTGGCCCGGCTCGTGAAACCGACGGTTGCCGGCAGCAGAGACACAAAGGGCCGGGTTGTCCTGCGGGAGCTCAGAAATAATAGCTGAGCCTGAGGGTTGCCACGGGATAGTATTGAAAATTTTCCAGGTCATCCTCGATTTTCAATCTTTGCTGCTCAAGGAACTCCGTCACAAGGGGATGATCGCTCAACGGTCCGGTCGCATACAGGTTGGTCACGCTCGGTTCCCCCATGAACAGGATGCCGAGGTCAAAGGCCACCCCCCACCCTGAAGCCTGATCAGTTTTGCTGTTCCAGCCGATGCCGGCATAAGGGGATACCGAGTTGTATTCGACATTTCCCTGGATGGAGATCGTATCCGCAAGGGGGGTAAGCCCGGCAAATTCGGAAGGAACAAGATCCGTCCTCGCTTTTCCGGCCAGGGAGATGGTGTTGTCTCCCATGTAGATCCCGCCGGTTATCCGGAACGCGCCACCGAAGGGATACCAGTCAAGCAGCAGGGAGCCGTTGGTAAATTCCGGTTCCATATCATAATCAACATATGAAATGGTCGAGTTGAAGCTGAAGGAAAGATAACTGGCCCCGGCCCGTACACCCAGGTAGTCCGTCAATCCGGCATCTATTTCCGCACCGATACCAAGGGTGCCGCCGTTCACCCCGACACCCATATTGCCCTGGGCAACGGATAAACCTGCTGTGCTGAAAAGAAAAAGAAGAACGAAAGTCGGTAGAAAAATCAGTTTGCGCATATCAAATCACCGTATGGAAATATACTTAATTCTTAAGCCTCTGGATATTATTAACCTGTTGTAATTATAAGGAATATGCCAATACTTGGCCCACTTGGTTGTCAGCCTGAACAGCTACAGACTTTTCCAACTTTATCTGTTTGCACATATATCATGATTTCAGGTGAATAAATCAACTCAGAAAATCGCTTTACTCTAAATGATCCGGGTTGTCATCAAGAACCTTCCTGACAGACTCAGCCAGATGACGGTAGTTGACAGGTTTGAGCATCAGTTCGCGGGCCCCTGCTTCCCTGGCAATATCATCGGTGAGCTGCTCGTTGAAACCGGTGCAGAGGATGACGGGAAGATCCGGCTGGAGCTGTAAAATTCGCCTGGTGAGCTTTATCCCCGTCATGACCGGCATGGTCTGGTCGGTAATCACCAGGTCAAAGGATAGCGCCTGGTCCCCTATGAAGGAGAGGGCCTCTTCCGGATGTACTGCAACGGTAACAGTGTATCCTAACTGCTGCAGCATGACGCGTAAACTTTCCACAATGTCCGGTTCATCGTCAATGACAAGTATGGACTCATCCCCGGTGGGGATGTCTTTTTCGTCCTGATGCTCTTCTGCTTCCGGACGATCGGCTTCCGGAAGCAGTATGGTAAAGCAGGTGCCGTCCGGTCCGGAGTCAACCGTAACCAGGCCCTGCATGTCCTGAACGATCCCGTGGACAACACTCAGTCCCATACCTGTTCCCACCCCCGGGGCCTTGGTGGTGAAAAACGGGTCAAATATCCGGTCCACAATACCACTGTCAATACCATGACCGGTATCCTTGACCGTCAGTTTGATGCACGAACCGCGTTGCAGTGGTGCCGTTCCAACGCATTCACCCAGAGGGAGCCTGCTGAGACCGATTGACAGGATGCCGCCCTTTTCGCTCATGGCATGAAAGGCATTGGTGCAGAGATTCATGATAATCTGCTGGATCTGGACCGGATCCCCGAGCACCCATGCTTCAGGTTCCTGTATATCAAGCTGGATCTCAATGGTTGTCGGCAGGGAAGCCCGCAGCAGTTTCAGGGTCTCCTTGACAAGAGGTGCAACGGCAGCGGGTATTTTTTCAGAGGTTGTTGCCTGCCGGCTGAAAGTAAGGATCTGCTGGACAAGATCAGCAGCCCGCTTTCCACTGCTCCGTATATACTGGAGATTTTCGTATACGGGTGAATCAGGATCGCATTGCAGCAGCGAAATGTCGGTAAAGCCGACTATTGCTCCCAGGATATTGTTAAAGTCGTGGGCAATTCCACCGGCAAGCGTCCCGATAGCCTCCATCTTCTGGGCCTGCTGCAGTTGTGATTCAAGCTCCACCTCATGGGTGATGTCCCGCTTGACAGCCACAAAGTTGGTTATCTTTCCAGACGCATTCCTGACCGGCGTAATCGAGGCGAATTCGGTGAACAGGCTGCCGTTTTTTTTCTGGTTCACCAGCCTTCCCTCCCAGACATGTCCCTTGACAAGAGTATACCACATGTCCCGGTAAAAATCCCTGTCATGGCGGCCGCTCTTGAGAATCCGCGGGTTGTTGCCGATAACCTCCTCTTTTGCATACCCGGTAATTCTGGAGAAGGCCGGGTTGACATATTCAATGGCGCCGTTTTCATCGGTGATCATGATGGAATCGTTGGTGTGTTCGATGGTGGCGGCAAGCCGGCGCTGCTCCTCCTCCACCCTGATGCGTTCCGTCACATCCTGGAGGACCGTAATGCAGCAGGGGTCGTCTCCAAACTGAAAAGGCGTCGTGCTGAGTTCAATACTTTTTTCAATATTGCCCGGCAGGATGGCCTTGATGATGGCGGGCGTGCTGGCTTCACCGCGCAGAACCTTTTCAAACCTGTCCGCGACAAATTTGCGGTAATCAGGATGGATGAAGTTAAAAACAGTCGACATTTCAACATCTTCCATGCGGTCTTTCTGGAAGAGTTCCAGCACGGTCCTGTTTGCGTACTTGAGGATTCCCCTGGTGTCGTAGACAACAATACCAATGGGAGTAAAATTGATGAGCTGCAGCATCTGGTCTTCAAAAATTCTTCTTTTTTTATCATCCTCGATCTGGCACAGTGACCTGAACAAAAAGTAACTGAGGAGAAGAAGAAACAGGGTGGCGACGGATGTGGCAAAAAACCACCTGTCCCGGAAAGCATTCATGTTGGCAAGAACCATGTGCTCGGGGGTCGCAATGGCAAGGGACCAGTAATTGCCGCCCGGCAGATGGACAGGAGTGAAAACAACGTGGCGTGTTTCCCCTGCGTCGACTTTCCCGCCCGGGTTCTGAAAAGTGAAGTTGCCCGTGCCCCGGCCGCCCAGGACCATGTTCCGCATGACCTTGAGTATTCCGGAGGATTCCTTCAGTTCTCCGGTTGTCCTGCTGATATGGATGCCGGCATGGTTCGGGTAGGGGCAGTCAAGCACGATTCCCCGGCTGTTTATGACCCAGGTCTGCCTGCCCGGAACGGCCTTGATGGGTGCGAGGAATTTTCTGGTCAGCATATCGAATGAGATGAGAAAGGTGAGGTGTCCTGTCAGCGAGGTCCCGTCAAGAACAGGCCGGGAATATGCCGCAATCGTCTGTCCGGCGGAGAAGATATCTTTTTCCAGCGGTACCCGGGGCAGTTCACTCCCCTCGGGAAAGAGTTGCTCCCTGACTATTTTTTCCAGGTTCTGCAATGGACTTTCCGTGGAATAGATGATCTCCCGGGCACGGTTTGTCATAATGACAGCCAGCAGGCCGGGCTTGTGGATGAGGTAGAAGGTGTTCAGTTCATTCCGGTCTTCATCGGTCAGCCGGCTGATGGATGTGTTCGTGCTGAAAAATTCGAGGGCCCGACCGTACATGGCGAAGGAGCCTTCCGTGGCCTGGGCCGCCTGCTTAGTCTGCAGGAACTGCTCCGCGTTAAAGGAATCGATGGCCTCGTCTTTGACGGTCTGGTAGGGGAGATAAAAGAGAACCCCAAGGCCGAAGAGAGTGGCCACAAAAAGGCACAGGCGGAGGGCTCCCAGGTTTTTCATGCGATACCGGAAAAAAGAGTCTGTTGAGTGAAGAAACATGACGTATTATAGCAAAAGAAGTTTTTTTTACAAAATATGATGCGTTTTTTCCGTCAAACTCCGCTGTCCATGCATACCGGTTGAGCAATGGTGTATCTGTACCAGTCCAACAGGCTGGAAAGCCTTTTTTCAGAACTGTGCAGGCTTCTTGACCGGCCGTCAGCAGATCCGCTGGCCCCGGAAGTGATCGTGGTGCAGAACCCGGGCATGGCCCGCTGGCTGTCGCAGCAGATTGCGCTCAATACCGGGATTGCCGCTAACCTGGAGTTTCCGCTTCCGGCCCGTTTCATCTGGCAGGTGTTTGACGATCAGCTGGACGTGGCGGAGCGGCAAAGTGATTTTGACCGACCGGTTCTGCTCTGGAGAATCCAGGGCTTGCTGGCTGAGCTGGCAGGTGAACCTGCATTTGCCCAGATAAAGGACTATCTCAGCTACGACGATGACGGCCTTAAAGCTTTCCTCCTGGCAGGAAAAATAACAGACCTCTTTGATCAGTACCTCGTCTATCGCCCCGACATGCTGCTTCAATGGGAGGATGGAAAGGATCAGGAATGGCAGGCTGTTCTCTGGCGGAAGTTGACGGCTGAGGGCGGGCAGCACCGGGCCCGGCTTCTCTCCCGTCTGCAGGATAAGTTCAGATCCGGTGGCCTTGACCCGGAGACTTTGCCGTCACGTTTCTCTGTTTTCGGAGTCAGCTCTCTGGCTCCGGTCTATATGGAAATTTTCCACGGGATCAGCAAGGTAACGGATGTGTACCTGTTTCACCTGAGTCCCTGCCGCCAGTACTGGGGCGATCTGGTCTCAGATGCGGAGATGGCGAAACGGAGACGGGTCTGGCGGCGAAAAAAACAGGCCGATGTCAGTGACTATTTCGAGGCGGGCAACCCGCTGCTGGCTTCGCTGGGTCAGGCAGGTCGGGATTTCGTGCAGCAGCTGGATGAGCTTGATGGCCGGCAGCTGGACTGCTACCATGAGCCGGTTGCCGACACTCTGCTTGGTTGTCTGCAGCATGATTTTCTTGATCTTCGCGACCCGTCCGATCCGTCTGTACCCAGGATAACTGTCCCTGATGACGATCATTCCATCCAGTTCCACTCCTGCTACAGCCGTCTGCGCGAGGTCCAGGTCCTGCACGATCGGCTCCTTGATATTTTCCAGGATGATCCATCCCTTACCCCGGCAGATATCCTGATTATGGCGCCGGATGTTGAATCGTATGCAGCCGCCATACGGGCGGTTTTCAACAGCAGTGGTAGCAGGCAATGTATTCCCGTTTCCATTGCTGACAGGGCCGTACGCGTGGAACTGCCCATGGCGGAATCTTTTCTTCAGCTGCTTGGTCTTGCCACCAGCCGTTGTACGGCCCCGGAAGTGTTCGCCATTCTTGAGACAGACCAGGTCAGGCGCCGATTTCAGATATCTGATGCGGGGTTGGATACTCTGCGCCGCTGGATAAAAGAGAGCGGAATCCGCTGGGGGCTTGATCGGGAGCAGCGTCAACAGTTCAGTCCGGCCATGCATGATGCGCACAGCTGGTCGTTTGGCATGAACAGGCTTTTTCTCAGTTATTTCAGCGGGCCGGAAGCCTCGCTGTACCAGGGGATTGCCCCGTGCGGTGCAATGACATCCGAAGATGCGCAGCTGCTGGGGAACCTGGCGGATTTTCTGGATCGGCTGCAGCGGTTCGGCGCCGCGCTTAAGAGGGACCAGCCCCCTGATCAATGGGGTGCAGTGCTGCTGCAGATCCTGGATGATTTTTTTGACCCGTCGGACAGCGAAGAAGATGAGGATGCCCTCGCCTTTCTGCGGGAAACAGTCTGTGCTTTTGTTGATGACTGCAAGGCGGCCGGTTCTGTCCGCCCGATGAGTCACGCTGTTGTCCAGGCTCATTTTTCCAAGGTCCTTTCCTCCCCCTCGGGCGGCCAGGCGTTTCTGTCCGGCCGGGCAACGGTCTGCAATATGGTGCCCATGCGTTCCATTCCGTCTGCAGTCATCTGTCTGCTGGGCATGAATGATACGGATTTCCCCCGGCATCAGAAGTCGGTTTCCTTTGACATGGTGGCCGCAAATCCTCTGCCTGGTGATCGCAACAGGCGGAATGATGATCGCTATCTTTTCCTGGAGGCACTGGTTTCGGCCAGAAAGGTTTTGTATCTGTCCTGGGTAGGTCATGATCAGCAGGATAACAGCGTCTGCTCGCCTTCAGTGGTGGTTTCTGAACTGCTCGATTATGTGCAGCGAGGCTACCAGACCCCAACGGGTGATTTCAAGTCACTGGTGATGGAGCATCCGGTACAGCCGTTCAGCCCCCGGTGCTTTGATCGTACATCCTGACCAGGGAGTTATGCGGAGCAGTGGTTTCCCGGGACGGGACCTGCGGGAGCTGTAAAACCTTTCATACAGGATCCCCTGCCGGAACTGCCCCGCGCTGATGGCACTGACGATTGGCAGGTTGACCTGAATATGTTGAAACGGTTCTGGTCTCATCCGGTTAAATATTTTCTTCAGGAACGCCTGGGGCTCAGTCTGTGGGAAGATGATGCTGTGCTGCCGGAGAGCGAGCCGTTTGTCCCCGACACCCTTGAACGGTACGGCCTGGTCGCCTACCTGGTGGATGAACACCTTGCCGGGCAGGAGGAGCAGGACTGGTTTGCCGGGATGCAGGCCGAAGGTGTGCTGCCCCACGGGAGTTTTGCTGAAAATGTCTATCAGGAACTGGACAGGGCGGCAGCGGAACTTGAACATGAGCTGGCGCCGCTTCGTATAAAACAGCGGGACCCGCTGGAGATCGATCTGCGGATAGGTGATTTCCATTTGACCGGGTGGCTGGATTGCCTTTTTGCGGCAGGATGTGTCCGGTTTCGTCCGGCTAAACTCAAGGGGAAGGATCTGGTCCGGTTGTGGCTGGAGCACCTGGTGTTCAACTGTCTGGATGCTGGTGGTGGGGCCCCGGCGAGTTACCATGTAGCAACGGATGCAATGGTCTGTCTCGGGCCGGTTGCCGAGCCCCGGGAAGAACTGCATCGGCTTCTGCAGCTGTACCGGCAGGGTTTACAGGAACCCCTCCATTTTTTCCCGGAAACATCCCGGGCCTGGGCCGAAGCAAAAGAGGAGCAGCGTGACCGTAAAGCGGCAGCCTCCTGGTACGGTGGATATAAGAGCCGTGCCGAGAGCGATGATATTGCGTATCAGATTGCCCTGCGGGGCCGGGAGCCGCTTGATGAACGCTTTAAGAGCCTGTCGGTAACCGTGTTCAACCCTTTACTTGACTGTTGGGAGAACTGATGCTGCCTTTCAATCCCCTCACATCTCCCCTGACCGGCCAGAGGCTTATCGAGGCCAGCGCCGGAACCGGCAAGACATATTCCATTGCCTTTCTCTACCTGCGGTTCATCGTTGAACGCCGCCTTGAAGCAGATGAAATACTGGTGGTCACCTTTACTACTGCGGCAACGGAAGAACTGCGCACCCGCATCCGTAAACGGATACGGGAATTGCTTGACCTCCTGGAACGTCTCGGATCCGGAGAGGGTGAGGACGCAATGCTGGCAGAGCTCATGTCTTCGCTGTCAGATCCGGAGGATGCAAAACTGCGCCTGCAGGACACCTTGACCCGTATGGATGAGGCAGCGGTGTATACTATCCACGGGTTTTGTCAGCGCATGCTCCAGGAGCATGCCTTTGAGTCGGGCACACCCTTTGAAGTGGATTTTATTGAGAGTGAAGAGCTGCTGCGTACCCGGATCATGGAGGATTTCTGGCGGCAGCGGTTCTACCGGGCGCCTTCCGAGGAGACGGCATGGGCCCTGGCAACGTGGCAGGGGCCGGATAAGCTGGCTGACAATCTGCAGATTCTGCTGACTCAACCCCATGCCGAAATCGTCCCCGCTGTTTCTGTGCAGGAGGTAGAGGATGCCAGGGTGAGAAGTCTTACCCTCTGGCAGAAGGTCTGTGCAGCATGGTCGCAGAGCGCGGATGAGGTCATGGAGATACTTGAAAATAATTCGTGTTTGAGCAAAAACAAGAAGGACGGTTACCATCCAGACCATCTGCAGACTGCCCTTGTCAACTTGAACTCCCTGGTTTCTTTAAATAAAGTGCCCTGGGTGCTGCCTGACCGGATCGAACTGTTTTCCGCCTCGTTTATGGCGGAAAAGCAGCTCAAAAATAAGGTCGCCCCGAAACATCCTTTTTTTGACCTTTTTGATCAATTTTATTTTTGCCACTGCGAGTTTGCCAGGTCGGCCCGTATTCATACCCTGATCGAGGCCCGCAACTATCTCTGTGCGGAGCTTGACCGCAGAAAACAGCAGCAGGCCCAGATGTATTTTAACGATCTTCTTGTCAAGCTGGATTCTGCCCTTGCCGGAAGCAGGGGTGGCGCGCTGAAACAGCGTATACGGAGCCGTTTCAAGGTCGCCCTGGTGGATGAATTCCAGGACACGGATCCGGTGCAGTACAGAATTTTTCATACCCTGTTCGGACAGGGAGACGAGCCGGGACTCTTTATGATAGGTGACCCCAAGCAGTCGATTTATTCATTTCGGGGCGCGGATATCTTTGCCTATATCCAGGCCGGACGGGATACCCCACCCGGTTCATCCTTTACGATGGACACCAATTACCGGGCCACTTCACCCATGGTGGCGGCGGTGAATCGTCTTTTTGACCGGGCCGGTTCTTTTGTTTTTGCCGGGGAGATAGATTTTCATCCGGTCCGGCCCTGTGCCGGTGCCGATGACCAGCCGCTCAAGGTCCATGGCAAAATGCCGCATCCCCTCCAGGTTCAGCTGCTTTCGGTAAAGGAAGACGCGACACCAGGGCAGAAAACAATTTCCAAGGAGAGGGCTGGAGAGGCGGCTGCCGCCTGGACCGCCTCTGAGATTGCCCGACTGCTTGCCCTGGGACAGCGCGGGGATGCCCGTATCGGCGAAAAAGCGGTGTCTGGCGGCGACCTGGCCGTCCTGGTCAGGACCCATCTGGAAGCGGAACGTATGCAGCAGGAGCTGCGTCGCTTAAATATTTCCTCGGTCTATTACAGCCGGGATTCTGTGTACGAGACCGGGGAGGCCCGGCAGGTGTATCAGGTTCTGGCGGCGCTGCTGAACCTTGCTGATGAACCGCAGGTAAGAAATGCACTGGTGACGGAGCTCTTTGGCCTGGATGCGGCTGCGCTCGATGGTGTGCAGCGTGACAGGGCGGCCTGGAATGTTCTGCTGGCCGAACTGGAGGAGTACCAGCTGCTGTGGCGCACGGCAGGGTTGACTGCCATGTTTCACCGGCTGCTTTTTAAACGAAGGGTCGTGCGTCGCTTAGTCGGTGTGATCGGCGGCGAACGAACGCTGACCAACTTTCTGCACCTGGTGGAGTTGCTGCAGGAGGCATCGTCCCGTTACAGGGGGGATGATCTTGTCTGTTGGTTGAAACAGCAGTTAGACCGCCCGGAAAAGAATGCGGAAAACCAGCAGCTGCGCCTGGAGAGCGACGAGAATCTGGTCAAGATTGTTACGATCCATAAGGCCAAGGGTCTTGAATATCCAGTGGTTTTCCTGCCGTTTTTGTGGGGCACCCGGGTGACAAATCCCGGTGAGCTTTTTGCCTGCCATATCCGGGAGAACACAACTTTCCGGCTTGTTGTCGATCTCGGCTCCGGTGATGAGGAGATGTACGCCCGGGCAGAGCAGGAGCGGCTTGCCGAGGACCTGCGGCTTCTCTATGTTGCTCTGACCCGGGCCCGCTTCTGTTGTTATATCACCTGGGGCCTGGTCGGGAAAATGGAGCAGACCGCCCTGGCATGGCTTCTGCACCGTGATGACGACGAAGCCATGGTGCCTGCGCCACTCACAGAGGAAAAAATAGCAGAGGATGTGGAAGCGTTGAACAGGGGGCAGGATCTGGTTCGGTTTGTGCCGCGTCCGGCTGCAGATGAAGCGCAGCCACTGTTTGTGAAAGCCCCGCCAAACGCCCTTGCAGTCCGTTCTTTTACCGGCCATATTGACACGTCCTGGACCGTGACCAGTTTTTCCAGGCTGTCTGCACACGGGACCTCAGCTTCCCATGTTGTCCCATCTGTTTCCTGGGCAGCAGATGAACCGGAAGAGGAGAGGGGGTTGTCTGTATTCACCTTTCCCAGGGGGGCCGCGGCTGGAAACTGTCTGCATGGATTGCTCGAGGATCTTGATTTTGCCGGTTTTTCGACCAGTGAACTTCAGAACCTGGCCCTGGACCGGCTCAAAAAAAGCGGCTTTGAGCGCAAGTGGGTACCGGTTCTGGTCAGGTGGATTGGAAATATTCTTGCTACACCTCTTGATGTCTCCTCAGCTCTTCGCCTGAACCGGATTCCCCGGGAGGACCGGAAGGTGGAGATGGGTTTTTATTTCGCCATGCACGATTTTGATCGGGGCCGTTTTAACACCATACTGACTGAATTCGAGATGGCGCCTGTTGCCCTGTCCCCGGACCGTCTGCAGGGGTTGATGAAGGGATATATTGATCTTATTTTCCGGAGCGGTGAGCAGTATTATATTCTTGATTACAAGTCCAATTACCTTGGACCGGATTTTTATTCCTACACCCCGGATCGTCTGCAGGAGGCCATGCAGGAACACCGGTATGACCTGCAGTACCTGATCTATACCGTGGCCCTGCACCGGTATCTCAAGGTCAGGCTGGCCCGCTATGATTATGATCGCCACTTTGGCGGTGTATATTATCTGTTTCTCCGGGGCCTGCATCCGGACCGCGGCCCGGCCAGCGGTGTCTGGTACACGCGGCCGCCGGGTAAGCTTGTGGAACAGCTGGATCAATGTTTCGGGAGGGGGGGGTGATGCGTTCTCTGCTTGCAAAGGCGGTTCGTTATAACAGCCTGCGCCCCCTGGACCTGCATGCCGGGTTGACGGCCCAGCAGTGGAGCGGCGCCAGTTGTCCCGACCTCCTCCTTGCCGCCGCCCTTGCCAGCCGGTCAGTGGGGGAGGGGCATATATGCCTGCCGCTTGGTGAGGTCACGGAGTCTGTTTTTGGCCCGGACCTGCCCTGTCCTGTCCCCGGGATCGGCAAATGGCGGGAAACGCTTTTGAGCAGCGGGGTTGTCGGACGACCAGGCGGCCCGGAACCGCTTATCCTTGACAGGGACGACAGGCTGTATCTGGCCAGGTATTTTTCGTGTGAGACCCTGATCAGTGATGACTTGCGGCGGCGGAGCTTGAGCACTCCTGCGGTGGACATGCAAAGAGCTGCGCAGCTCCTGGGCCGTCTTTTTGGTGACTCGAGTCAAAATGACGGCCAGAGACTGGCTGCCGCCGCTGCTGTACTGCAGCAGTTTCTGGTTATCTCCGGGGGGCCGGGTACCGGTAAAACTTATACAGTGGCCCGGTTTCTTGCCCTGCTGCAGACCCTTGCCGGAGGCAGTCTGCGTATTGGTTTGTCAGCTCCGACCGGCAGGGCCGCCGTGCGTCTTCACGAGTCCATTGTCCAGGCCAGGCAGTCACTGGATGATGATCTTGCCGGCGCTGTGCCTGATGCTACGCAGACCCTGCATCGGTTGCTTGGCCTGAATCCACGGAACGGGATGTACCGGTATAATAAAAGAAATCAGCTGCACCTGGATCTGGTGGTCATTGATGAGGCTTCGATGATAGATGTGCCGCTGATGGCCGGTCTGCTTGAGGCGCTTCCGGAGAGCGCGAGACTGATCTTGCTCGGGGACCGGGACCAGTTGACTTCAGTTGAAGCGGGCAGTTTGCTCGGAGACATCTGCAGCAGGGAACAGGCCTGGTCCGCTCCATTCTGCAACCGGATTCGGGAGCTGACCGGAACAGAAGTGGCGCCTGCGGGTGAACACCGGTCGTTCGGTGACTCGGTTGCCCTGCTGCGGACCAGTTATCGTTTTGCCGGGAAGAGCGGTATAGGTCAACTGGCCTCCATTGTGAATGCGGGTGACCGGGACGGCCTGACCGAAATCCTGGCACAAAAACACAGAGACCTTGTCTGTATCCAATCCGGCAGAGATGATTTCAGGACCTGGCTGGAAGAAAAGATATGGCAGGGAGTAAAAGAGTGTTTCCCTGCCCCCGGGCCGGAAGAGGCCCTTGCCGCCCTGGGCAGGTTCAGGGTCCTGTGTGCGGTCCGGGAAGGTAAGACCGGTGTGGCCGGGGTCAATCAGCTGGCGGAATCAATGCTTGCCCGGCGTGGAGTGATAAGCGGGGAAGAGCAGTGGTATCGGGGACGGCCGGTAATGATTCGGAAAAATCAGTACAGTCTGCAGCTCTTCAACGGTGATATCGGGATTGCCTGGCCGGACCAGGATGGACAGATGTGGGCATGGTTCCGGCGGCCTGACGGATCGTTAGGACCGGTTTCCCTTTCCAGGCTGCCGGAACATGAAACAGCCTATGCGACCACGGTGCACAAGGCGCAGGGCTCTGAATTTGACGAGGTACTCCTGATTCTCCCCCTGGAGGATAACCGTATTCTGAGCCGGGAGCTGATCTATACCGGTATTACCAGGGCAAGAAAAAAATTGACCCTGTACGGAGATTTTGTTCTGCTGACAGAGAGTATCACCCGCAGAGTTGTCCGCTACTCAGGTTTGCCGGACAGCCTGCGGCATGACCCAAAATCAGACAATGGATAAATAACAATGGAAATACGAAAACTCGAAGTTTTCTGTAAGGTGGTGGAGTTAAAAAGTTTCACCAATGCGGCAGAGGCTGTGCTGCTGTCCCAGCCGACAGTGAGCGAACATGTCCGCAGCCTTGAAGAGGAGCTGGGCCAGAAATTGATTGACCGGTTGGGGCGCAGGGCGGAACCGACCCCTGTGGGCAGGATAGTATATAAATACGGTGTCAGGATGCTGCGCCTGCACCAGCAGGCAGTCGAGTCTGTCGAGCAATATGGCGGCAGACTTGCCGGCCGT
Organism: Deltaproteobacteria bacterium; assembly: GCA_024277485.1. Next base: position 29,480 of record JAJRVA010000017.1, read on the forward strand.
ATCCTGATCGGAGCAGGTACCATCCCCGGGACGTATGTCCTGCCGATGCTGATCAGCCGGTTTCGGAAGAAATACTCATCCATCCGGGCCACGCTCCGCATTGCCGGTTCGCAGCTCATTGCCACGGAGGTGCTGGAGGGAAACCTGGACCTGGGAATAGTCGGGGCACGGTGGAGTGAAAAGGGACTTGAGTGGCGGCAAGCCTTTGCCGACCGGCTGGCCCTTGTCGTCAGCAGGGATCATCCCTGGGCAGGCCGTGCCGGGGCACAACTGCAGGAACTTCGTGAGGAGCCGTTTATCCTTCGGGAGAATGGCTCAGGAACACGCCGGGTGATAGACAGGATCCTTGAGAACAACGGGATACATCCGTCCACTCTCAGGGAAGTGGCGGAGATAGGTTCCACCGCTGCCGTCAAGGAGGCCGTGAGAACAGGTATCGGCATTTCAATCCTGTCTGCCAGGTCTGTGGAGCAGGAGGTGGAATACGGTGTGCTGGCGACAATTCCGATTGAAGGGGTGCAGCTTGAACGTTCGTTTTATCTCATCAGGAGAAAGAACAGGGAACTGTCCCCGGTTGCGGCAGTCTTCTGGGATTACCTGTTGCAGCAGGGAAGAAAAAACCCGGAACAAGGTATCACAGGTGTTCCTCTGCCGGGCTGACCCTCTGCAGTGATTCGGGATGGAGTTTAATATCCTGAATCCCGGCGGGGCGGGCGTGGTTTTGCCTGGTTGACCCTCAGTTTACGTCCCTGCATATCACTGTCATCCAGTGATTTGATCGCCTCTTCCGCAGCCGAGTCGTCATCCATCTCAACAAAACCGAAGCCCTTTGACCGGCCCGAGTACCTGTCCATGATGATTTTTGCACTGGCAACCTCGCCGAACTCGGCAAAGGCGGCCCGTAAATCGTTATCTGTTACACTGTAGGGCAGGTTTCCAACATAGATGTTCATACGCCGACACTCTCAATAGCTGTGTACGTTTATTTATAACATGCTCAAAAGTAAGCCAAACGTACATGGTACTTTCAAGCGTAACGAAGCAGGCGCAATGCGTAACTGCTTCGCAGTAGTTTGCTTGTGAAATATGCGGGCTGGTCCGGATCCATCCCTCACCGCTTGTATTACTGTATATTACCCGGTTAAGGCAATGTATTTTCAGGGGAGCAACCTGGTTGCCCGGTGCAACTGGTCGGATGTAAGCTGATCGAGAAACTCCATGCCGATGCGGAACTGCGGCATGGAGTCATCGGATTTCTTGTCAAACCAGACAGGCTTTACCGGCAGGGTCAGCGGTGGCAGGTCCGTATCCGGGGAAGAGACGATGATGTTGAGCTGCAGGGTATCTGAACTCATGGGGCCAAGGACAATGTGGGTGCGGTCAAACATGATCTTGTCGAGAGCGACACCTGCTCCCTGGCGGGATATGCTGATCAGCTTTCCCCAGAAGGTGGGGGAAAGGGGCGGCCCGTTTTTGCCCTGCGAAAGAAATACACCTACTTTCAGGCCGGATGACTGCCGCTCTTCTTTACGCCGTTCAGACTGCAATAAGTTCTCCCCTAATCACGTAATTATATAGAAGTATACCATACCTGGGCAATGCTTTGAAAGGGCGGGGGGCAGAAAAGTGAGATTCAGCGGGGATTGCGGTTTTCAGCGCTTCAAAATTGTACCGGAACGGTTCTCTTCCCGCCCGATAAAAAAGACAAGCAGGCAGGGAATGACAAAGAGGGTGAACATGGTTGAGACGGCCAGGCCGCCAAGGAGAATGGAGCCAAGTCCCCGGTACAGCTCGCTTCCCGAACCTGTGGAGAGGACAAGGGGCGCCAGGGCCAGCAGGCTTGTCGTTGCGCTCATGAAGATGGGCCGGATGCGGGTCCTGACCGCGTCCAGAATGGCAGGCATGCCGGTCAGGTCGTGGCGGCGGACATTGTTGAGGGACTGGTGGACAATGAGGATGGCGTTGTTGACGACCGTGCCGATGAGGATGATAAAACCCAGCATGGCAAGAACGTCAAAGGCCTGGGGCGCAACCAGGGCATTGACCAGCCGCAGGCCGATAAAGCCCCCGGCCGCTGCCAGGGGAACCGTGAACAGGATGATAAACGGGTACAGAAAATTTTCAAACAGGGCCGCCATGAGCAGGTAGGTTATCAGCAGGGCCAGCAGCAGGTTCCATTGGAGGGCTTTTCCTGTTTCCGTCAGCTTATCCGCATTGCCACCGAGGCGAACCTGAATTCCCTGCAGACGTCCGGCCTGCCGGAGGGGCCCGATAATACCGGACTCAAGGGTCCCCATCGCCGTCTGCAGCGGGATTGATTTCGGCGGCGTCACCTGCAGGGTGATGGTCCTGGCTCTTTCCAGGTGATTGATCCGGGGCATGCCGGAACCGTACTGCAGGGTGGCAACGTCACCTACCCGGATCAGGTCGCCGAACCTGTTGACGAGAGGGGCCCTGAGAAGATCTTCAGGCGTTGCAAAGACCTGGTCGCTTCCCTTGAGCACAAGGTCGATCTGCTTGACCCCTTCCGGGCGGTATTCTTCTATTTTTCTTCCGTCCATGAGGATGTCCACGTACACGCCCAGTTCGTCTTCACTCAGGCCGTTGGCAGCCAGTTTTTCCTTGTTGGGTATAATCCGCACCTCGGGATAACTTGTTTCCAGGGACGGGACCGGTCTGACCTGGGCTCCCGGGATCTCCTGCCGGATCATGCCGAAGAGTGTCCGGGAGACCTCAATGATGGTATCAATATCAGTCCCGGATATATTGACATCCACGTTCCGTCCCTGGCCGATGCCATGTTCAAAGATACCTGCCTGGATGCTGACGCCGAAAACCCCGGGGATGGAGTTCATGATCCGGTTGAAGAGCGGTATCATCTCCCTGGCCCGTGTCTCGTGAACACTGACGCCGCCGAAAATGTTGAACCGGTCCGCGCCCACGTAAAACATCTGTTTTATCTGCGGGATGCCGTCCAGGCCGTCTTCTTTGAAATAGGGTCCTGCATCGTTGAAAATTTTTTCTCCCATGCTTTTCAGCTTGTCAACCGAGTAGCCGGGAGGAGGAATCAGGATGTTCAGAATGAGGTTGCGGTTGCCCTGGGGCAGGTATTCGGCGCTGGGTATCAGGAGATAGGTGAGGCCCAGGGAAAGGGAGGTGAAAAGGATAACCGTGGTCAACCTGGTCAGGGTGTTTTTGAGGCAGAAGGAAGACAGCCGCATGATAGCGGACACGAAGAACGGTCCCACGACACTTTTCTGCAGTCTGCCCGGTTCCCTCTCCTTTTTTCTTTTGTAGAACTGATGCATCAGGGTGGGGATGACCGAAATGGAGACAAAGAGACTGAGCAGGATGGCAAAGGTGATGGCGATGGCAATGTCCCGGAAAAGCTGGCCCGCCTCCTCCTGCATAAAGATAACCGGTAGAAACACCGCAACCGTGGTGGCGGTTGATGCCAGGACAGCGCCCCATACTTCCCGTGTTCCGTCATAGGCCGCCGCAAATGCCTTTTTACCTGTTTTCCGGTGGCGGTCGATGTTTTCCAGCACCACGATGGCGTTATCCACCAACATGCCCACGGCAAAGGAAATCCCGGCCAGGCTGACCACATTCAGATTTCTGCCCATCAGCCAGAGGAAGATAAAGGTGCCGATTGCGGAAATCGGGATGGCCAGGGCGGTTGTAATGGTGGAGGTAAGGCTGCGCAGGAACAGGAGCAGGACGCAGATGGCCAGGATGCCGCCGATCAGGATATTCTGCTTGACCAGCTTGAGCGCCCTGTTGATGTAGGGACGCTGGTCATAGACCCAGTCAATGTACAGATCGTTTTCCGCCAGGATGGTTTTGTTGAGACGCTGCACCTCTTTTTCAAGACGGTCGCTCATCTCCAGGACATTGGCCCCCTGTTCCTTGCGTATGCCGATGACAATAACCTGGGTGTTGTTATGGAGCACAGCGACGCTTTCTTTCTGGAAACCCGGGGCCGCAGTGGCCACATCGCGGAGATACACCCGCCTGATTCCGTCGTCAAAGAGAACAACATCAAGCGGGTCGGAAGGTTCCTGGAACTGGCTGACTGTACGGATCCGGTAATTTTTTTTGCCCATGCTGAGGACCCCGGCCGAGATGTTCCGGTTTGCCCTCTTGATTGCCCCGCTGATCTGGTTGATGGTGATATTGTAGCGAGCCATCTTTTCCGCATCAATGGTGATGTGCAGCTCATTTTCAGTGCCGCCGAAAACAAACAGGGAACCGACCCCCCTGACCCGTTCCAGCTGCTGGCGGACGCGTTCTTCAAAAAAAGTCCGGAACCGGTTGATGTGCTGTGTATTTTCCGGCCTGGTCTTGAGCATCATCCAGATGACCGGAGAACTCTGCGCCCCGGCCGCCTTGATCTTCGGTCTGTCGGCATTCTACGGGTAGCCGGTTACCTCGTTCAGCTTATTGGAGACCCGGAGCAGCGCGTTGTCAAGGTCAGTCCCAAGGGCGAAGGACAGGGTGATCTCGCCATAACTGTTGTAACTTGCGCTTTCCATTTTGGTGAGTCCCTGCAGTCCTTTCAGGGTCTCTTCCTGCCTGTCGATGATCTCCTTTTCAATTTCATAGGGGGTGGCCCCTCCCCAGTTGGTGCTGACGGTTATTTTCGGGGTTTCCACATCCGGGGTGAGCTGGACCGGCAGTTTCCCGAGGCCGATGAGCCCGAAAATAACGATCAGGATGACTCCGACCGTTACCGATACCGGCTTGTTGACGGAGTAGCGGACAATGTCCATCAGTCAGCGCTCTCGATCACGACCGCCTGGTCCGGCCGCAACCGCTCGTTGCCCTCGACGACCACGACCATGCCGGGAACAAAATAGGGATTGTCGACCCCGACCCTGCTGCCCAGAAAGGTCACGATATTGACGGGGAGCAGGGAAGCCTTGTCGTCCTTGACGGTATAGACAAAATCCTTGCCCTTGAACCTGACCAGGGCGTCGCGGGGCAGGATGCTGAGTTCCCGTTTCCTGCTGGAGGGGATAAAGACGGTGGCGGAAAGGTTGTCGACCACCACATCCTGCGGAGGGATGCTTATTTTCAGGAACACGTTCCTGGTTCGCTCGTCGGCAACCGGATCGATCTGGGTTATGATCCCGGTAAGCTGCCGGTTAAAGGCGTTGATGGTAACAGGGACCTCCTCGTTGAGGGAGATAAACTGCAGCACGGATTCCTCCACCGTAACCCGGACAACGATGTCTTTGGTTGAACCCACTGCGACCAGGAGAGTCCCCTGCTGGACCCAGTCGCCGGTCTCGACATTCTTGTCCAGGACAATACCGTCGAACGGGGCCCTGATCTCACTCTTTCTCTTCCGGATGAGCAGCTTTTCCAGTTCCAGTTCCGACGATTTTTTTTCCGCCTGTGAATCCTGGAAAGAGAAGAGGGCGTCGTCATAGTTTTTTTCGCTGGTCCCCTTTCTTGACAGCAGCGTTTTCAGTCTTTCGAGGTTTTTTTCTGCCAGTTCGATACGGAGCTGGGCCTGGGCGATCCTGGTCTTGCGCAGGGCTATTTCCTGGTCGAGAAGTTCAGTGTCCAGCCGGACCAGCGGGTCTCCTTTGCCGACCCGGTCGCCTTCGCTGACCAGGACGCTTTTGACAAGGCCGGCGACCTCCGAAGAGACCCGGCTCGTCCTGTCAAAATCGATGAAACCGATAGAGGAACGGTTTTCCGCTACCACCTCTCTGGTGATCGGCTGCACGATTACCTTTGCCGGCGGAGGCTCCTGGGCCGGAGCAGTTGAACAGACCGATACGAACACCATCCAGACAAAAAGAAAATATCGCGCTGCAGACCGCTTGCACGTTTGAGCCTGGTAAAAACGCATAGTTACGAACCCTGTGATGAGTTGCCAGTCCTGAAAGGGTAAAATCGACGCCTTTACCCTGCCGGCGCAGAGGCAAAAGGTGACTCAACTGGTATGATTGTGTGCGTGTCCCTGTGGCTGATCAGATCGGAGGCGCGATGGTGACCAGGATACGGAGGTCGGTATCCGCCCTGACACCGTGCGGTTCGCTGATATCCGAGACCAGGATGTCTCCAGGTTTGGCTGGAATAGCTACCTCGTTGTCCCCTAAAAAGGCACCTGTTCCCTCGATGATGAGGATACTGACCTGGCCTTCAAGGTCGTGTGAATGCACGGGAAAAATCCTCCCGGCCGCGATGTTGAAGTTGATGATTTTGAAAAATTCAGAGTCATGGATAACAAAATTTTTCATGCCAAGCGGGTTGAACTCGCGGGTTGTATCCAGTTCATATTTTTTCATCTTTCCCTCTTCAAGAAAATTGTCAGGATTATTCCTGTTTATATCTTATAAGAATAAGGGGAAAAATTCCAACAGGAAGGTTCATTCTGTTAAATTTCGGAAAAGGAGGGGGGGATTTTTTCTGAGCATGGCCAGTGGGTAACGGGTGCCGCGCCAGACAATACTGCGGTTGAACAATGTCTGCAGCATCCCCTTTACAATGATGTGGATATTGATATACGGGGTCAGGAGGGAAAGGGGAACTGTTCCGTAGGAGACATCTGTGTGGCGGGCCCCGCAGGCCGAGGAAAACAGGCGTACGGCAACGGACAGGATACAGAAAACCCTGGTCGCGCCGTGGGTCAGCAACATGCCCCAGAAGGGCAGGATTGTGGTGAGAGTAATTGCCAGGACGGCGGCGGCCACGTAGGAGACCCGGAAGTCATACAGGGCAAAAATATTTTTCATGAGACCGTTGATCATCTTTTTCGGCGAGTCATACCAGCGGACGGTCAGGAAATCATATCCAAGAAGACATTCCTGCCGGAAACCGTGCTGCTTGATGAGTTTGCCGAGCATGATATCGTCAATGGGATGCATCCGGATCGGCTCATGCCCCTTGACCGCCTGGTAGACGGACTTCCGTACCAGGTTGAAGGCCCCGACCCCGATAAAATATCTGCTGCGCGGATCATTGACCTGCCACGGTTTGAAAAGGAAAAACAGGCCGGCGCCCGCATCGATCACCATACTGTTCAGCAGCAGTCCACGGGCGATATTTCTAAAGATCAGGGACAGGTGGTCCAGCTGTTCCCTCACCATCAGGGTCATGGCCCTGGAGAGGGTTGTCCGGTCAAAGATGATGTCGGCGTCGGTAAACAGGAGAAATTCCCCCCCGGCCAGCCGGGCTCCCTGGTACAGGGCATGGTTTTTCCCCAGCCATCCAGCCGGCAGTTCTTGTATTTCATGTATTTTGAGCTGCGGATATTTCCGCTGCATCCGGGCAAGCACCTCCCCGGTCCGGTCGGTGGAGCGGTCATTGATGACGATAATTTCAAAGGGTTCGTATTCCAGGTTCAGCAGGGACAGCAGGGCCGGTTCAATCATTTCCTCTTCGTTGCAGGCAGGAACGATGATGGAAACCCCGGGCAGAGACCTGCCCTGACCGGGCCGGATTGTACCGAGATCCCGCATTTTTCGGATTCCGGTGATACTATCCACTGTCGCGTACAGGTTGGCCAGAAAGACGAAAACAGCAAGAAAAAGCAGCAGAGTCAGCATCGGTTTTCAGGATGATGCCCTGACCACAGGCAGCTCTTTCCAGCTGGTTGTATAGGCAGGTGATTTGTGTTCCCGGCTCATGCACCATGGCCTGGCCAGGCCGGAGGAGGCGTAGTGAACGGTGTCCCGGCCCCACCTGGCGTTGATCCGGTCAAGCGCCGCCATCACCGCGCTGTCGTCCTCGGGCAGAGGTGAAAACAGGCTCTGCTGCCGCATTCCTTCCCGTGTCAGCCCGGTCAGCATGACGCCGGCCTTCTGGTAGGCAAATCCCTGCCGGTATATTTCTGCCAGGCAACGCAGGGCCTGCCTGATCAGGGCCGGGGTGGAGGATGTCGGCTGGTCCAGGCGTATCATCCGGGTTTCCGCGTGCCGGGGCAGGTCTGTACGGTGGGGGCTGGTGCGCAGGAAAACATGCAGGTGCGCAGCTGCCAGGCCTTCGTTTCTGAGTTTTTCCGCGGCAACCGAGACATAGCTGGAGATTGCCTCGCCCAGGTCTGTACGCGACTGGACCGGTTTTCTGAAAGAGCGGGAACAGACCACGGATTTCCTGGGGGCGGGTGCATGGTCAATGGGAATGCAGGGAGTTCCACGCAGTTCCATGACGGTTCGCAGGCCGGTCACGGTCAGGTGTTTCCGGATCCAGGTATCGTCCCTGTTTCGCAGGTCCAGCGCGGTCATGATACCGTGCCGGCGCAGCTTTTCACTGCCCTGCCTGCCGATCCCCCAGATGTCCCCAACCGGCATCCCGGCAAGCAGGGCAGCCGTTGTTGCGCTGTCTGCCAGGTCAAACACGCCGCCGTATCCGGGCGCTTTTTTGGCGGCGGCAGCGGCGATCTTGGCCAGGGTCTTGGTCGGTCCGATCCCGATGGAGACCGGGATCCCCACATCTTTTTTTATTTTTTTCCGTAAACCCAGGCCATAGCCTGTCATACCGGAAGGCACGGTTTGCGGCAGACGGATAAAGGCCTCGTCAATGGAGTAGATCTCCACCTCCGGTTCCACCTGCTGGAGGATGGACATGACCCGGTGGGAGAGGTCGCCGTACAGGGCATAGTTGGAGGAAAAGACCTGCACGTTGTTTTTTGTGATAAGCGGCCTGTATTTGAAATAGGGCGCCCCCATGGGGATGCCCAGCGCCTTGGCCTCGTTGGAGCGGGCGATGATGCAGCCGTCATTGTTGGACAGCACCACCACGGGTCTGCCCTCAAGCGCCGGTCTGAACAGCCGTTCGCAGGAGACATAGAAGTTGTTGCAGTCCATCAGGGCAAAGACGGTTTTCATGGCAGGTTGTTTCCGGGCTGAAACTGGTGAATCACGCTGGTTACCACCCCCCATATTTCGCAGTCGTTTTCCCGGCAGACATCCAGAGGGGCGTAGGCCGGATTTTCCGCGATCAGGCGTGCTTTGCCGTTTTTCAGAACGAGCCGTTTGACTGTCAGTTCCCCATTATACACGGCAATGACAATGTTGCCGCTGACCGGTTCAAGGGAGCGGTCAACGATAAGGATGTCATCGTGGTGGATGCCTACCCCGGTCATGGAGTCACCGGCAACCCGGACGAAAAAAGTGGCGGCCGGATTTTTGACCAGCAGCTCATTGAGGTCCAGTTTCCGGTCCACGTAATCCTCGGCCGGGGAGGGAAAGCCGGCGGACACGCCGCAGAGAAAAAGGGGTCGCCTGATGGTTGATTTGCGTTCCAGCCCGTAGACTGCCGCGATGGAGTTGTCGGTCCGCAGGGTCATCCTGTTTCTTTCCTTTTTCTAATTGCCTGATACATCAATAGTACTGTTCTTGTCTTGCGTTGTCGAGTATCGTTCGTATTCTTGTGGAGAAGAATGGGCGCCATCTCATGCTTAAAAAACCGGAAAAAATATGGTTCAATGTGAAAAACTGACTTTCAGACTGAGATGATGAGAATGGGAAAACGTACACATAAACACCAAGGTCTGTTTCGGTATACGCTGGCGCTGCAGGGTATTTTCATGATCCTGGTCTCGGTACTCTCTTTTCATGCCGGCCGGGCCGGGGAGATGTATATCCTTACCACCAGGAATGGTACGGAAATTATCGTGAAAGACTACACCTTTACTGATAAACGGGTGGAGTTCACCACCGGAAATGACCTGCCCGGGTTTATCAGGAGAGAGGACTTTGTCAAGATCAGTAACATGGTCGGCGTTCCTCCCAAGGCTCCTGTGCTCACAGAAACTCTGGACACCCGGAAGGACAGGGAAAGAGGCGTCTGGCTGGTGTCAGCGGCGATTCTCTTTATTCTGTATGTTCTGTATCTCGCATACGTGACCCGGAAAAAGAAAAAAAACGGACAGGAGGACGTAGACATCTATTATGGCC
>JAJRVA010000240.1 GCA_024277485.1 Deltaproteobacteria bacterium
AGGGCAGCCTCTTCATCCGGGCAGAACAGCCTGTTGCTGCCGATAACCGACAGGTCCCTTTTGGCGGCCTTCACCCCTCCGAGCGCAACCGTGTACCCGGTTACCACGATATTGTAGGCCCTGAGCAGCCGGCCGGCTACCGCGCCGGCCGCTACCCTGGCAGCTGTTTCACGTGCCGAGGCCCTGCCGCCGCCCCGGTGATCACGGATCCCGTACTTGGCCTGGTAGGTAACATCACCATGTCCCGGCCGGAACACATCCTTGAGATGATCGTAGGATTTTGAATGCGCGTCTTTGTTGTAGATGACCAGGGAAATCGGCGTTCCGGTCGTCAGCTCGCAGCCGCTGTCGTCCGGACGAAAGGTGCCGGAAAGGATTTCCACCTTGTCGGGCTCCTTCCTGGGACTCTCCCCCTTGCCCTTGCCCGGCCGCCGCCGGTCCAGCTCCTGCTGGATTATTGCCGGTGTCAGTTCCAGGCCCGGCGGGCAGCCGTCTATGACCGCTCCGACAGCCGGCCCATGGGACTCACCCCAGGTTGTTACCCGAAACAGCCTGCCAAATGTATTTCCAGCCATATCTCATCCTTCCAGGAAAAATTCCGAAGAAATCTCCCGTGCAATCATTGTTACAACTTCTTCCGGTGTCAGTGCGGCAGTATCCACACTCATATCAGACCCCTTCCGATACAGAGGGGTGCGCGCAGCCAGGACATCCTCAATCTCACTAACGCTGTCCGTCAACGGAGGGCGCTGGCAGGCCGTTGCCTCATCCCGGCCCAGGCGCTGCCGGATCGTTCGGGCATCAGCCCGCAGCCAGATAACCAGGCTGTTTTTTCGCAGCCGGTCCCAGGCGGCCCCATGCAGAATGGCTCCACCCCCGGTGGAGATAACAGCACGGCTTACCCCGGCCAGCTCCGTAAGAATTGCCCTTTCCCGCTCCCTGAAAGCATCCCACCCCTTGCTGGCAACATATTCGGCTACACTGCATCCCAGTCCGGCGCACAACCGGGCGTCGGTATCTATAAAATCGAAATCCAGACACTCAGCCAGCCGGGCCCCGACAGCGGATTTGCCCGTTGCCCTGAAACCGGTCAGGATTATCCGGTCCGGAAAAGGCGCCCCCCGGCGGCGGGGAAATGATCTGTCTTCCTGTTCCATTACCATAAAAAAACCTGCTCCTGTGTTCAAGGGCAAAGCGTGCAGGTATTTTTTTCTTTGTTTTTCATCGTGATATACTTATTGTAATCTCTAACCACCTGCAAAGCAAAGAAGAAAGGGTATGCACCTGTAAGCGATATGGAATTCAAGGATTACTATACAATACTGGGCATCAAGAAGGATGCCTCCCAGGATGAGGTCAAACGTGCCTACCGCAGTCTGGCACGTAAATACCACCCTGACATCAACAAGGATCCTGATGCTGAAACACGGTTCAAGGACGTTGGCGAGGCATACGAGGTACTGCAGGATCCGGAAAAACGGGCCGCGTATGACAAGTTCGGCTCAAACTGGCAGGCCGGCCAGGAATTCAAGCCGCCGCCCAACTGGGACGCCGGATTTGAATTTTCCGGCGGCAGCTTCACCGATGCCGGGCACGGCGGCTACAGTGATTTTTTTGAAGAACTTTTCGGGGGCACCCGGTTCACCGGAGCAGGAAGACAAAGCGCCGGATTCCGCATGCAGGGAGAGAATCTGCATGCCAAGATCGTCATCCGCCTGGAAGATGCATTTCGCGGTTCCAAACAGACCATAACCCTGTCCCGGGCCCGGGTGGATGAAAAGGGGCATGTCAGGACGGAACCGCATACCCTGCATGTCACCATTCCCAAGGGTGTTACGGAAGGCCAGCGGATCAGACTGGAGGGCCAGGGCGGTCCGGGTATCGGCGGTGGCCCGAACGGCGACCTTTTTCTTGAAATTGCTTTTGCCGAACACCCTCTCTTCCATGCCGAGGGACGGGACATCCATCATACCCTGGCCATTACCCCGTGGGAAGCGGCCCTTGGCGCAACAGTGGCCGTTCCCACCCTGGGAGGCAATGTTGAGATAAAGATTCCTCCCGGGTCCCAGGGAGGGCGCAGGCTGCGCCTGAAGGGCCGCGGCCTGTCAAGCAAAAACAAGACCGGGGACCAGTATGTGACGCTCCGTATTGTTGTTCCCGAGCCGAAGAACGAGGAACAGAAAAAACTGTACCGGGAAATGGCCCGGCTGATGCCGGTAAACCCGAGAATATAAATGAGGGCCTACACTATGACCCGGAAAATTACATACCTGCGCGGATCTGTGATCGATGAGGACATGGAGTGCAGCCTGCGGGACATCTGCTGTATGTGCAATATCCCTGCCGCGGTTGTCCTGGACATGGTCGATGAAGGTCTCATCTGCCCTCGCGGCTCAGGCCCCCTGGAATGGCGTTTCAGTGCCGGAGAGATCCACCGTATCCAGGTCTCGATCAGGCTGCAGCGTGACCTCCGCATCAACCTGCCGGGCTGCGCCCTGATCCTGGATCTCATGGAAGAGCTTGAAGAACTGCGACGGCTGACCCGTTCCCGCTGACCAGGAGCAGCGTATCTGCTCCCTATGTGGAACAGTTTTGCTATTGCCAAACAGCCGGGGAATATTTATGATATATACACAATCTGTCCGGGCCTTTGAAAAAAATATGACCCGGCTTGACCGGACCCATGATACCCGGTCGTATTTTCCAGCCTGATCCTGAGTATGCAACCCTTGTCACAGGAGAACACAATGAAACACTTTTCCCTCATTCTTGTCGTCATCAGCTCCCTTTTCCTGGCCTCCTGCGCCAACAGCAATCTGAACAAGGCCCAGACAGGAGCCATCGGTGGCGCTGCCGGTGGAGCGCTCATCGGCCAGATTATCGGCCACAATACCGAGGCCACCCTGATCGGCATGGCGGTCGGCACCATGCTGGGATATATCGTGGGCAATGAAATGGACAAATATGACCGGGAACAGCTCAATCATGTCTATGCCAGGGGCGTTTCAGGCAACACCTCCGCCTGGATCAACCCGGACACCGGCAACCAGTACCAGGTAACTCCACAGCCGGCCTATACCCCTGCAGGCAGCAACAGGGTCTGCCGTAAGGCCGAGATCCTGGCGGTCATTGACGGCAAACAGGAAAAAACCTATGCCACTGCCTGCCGCCGGGATGACGGCAGCTGGGAGCTTCAGAAATAAGATGGCCGCGACCGCCGGAACCTTCCCGGTTGCCACCTCCGCCCATATGGAGTTTGTTGATATCACCGGGCAGGTCCAGGATGCTGTTGCAACAAGCGGTGTGACAGACGGGGTCTGTTTTGTGTGCAATCCCCATACCACTGCCGGGCTGACAATCAATGAAGGCGCCGACCCGGCCGTGCAGGACGACCTCATCGGTGTCCTGGGCCGGATCGTGCCCAGGGAATATCCCTACCGGCACATGGAGGGCAATTCGCCTTCCCACATGATGGCAACCCTTACCGGCAGCAGTGTCACCGTGTTCATTGAATCGGGGCGCCTGGTCCTGGGCACCTGGCAGCGAATCTTTTTCTGCGAATATGACGGGCCGAGAAACCGCAGGGTCCGGTGGAAAATTCTTGCGGGCTGACCATGGAACATGACCGTAACAGCAGCGCCGGCGAGATGATCTTTGGTCTGAACCGGGCGGAAGATGAACGGTCCATGGTCTCTTTTCTTGAACATTTCTGCAGCAGAAAGCTGACCTCGGTCCTTGTCCCGCGGATGACTGATGAGGAAATTACCGAGACGGTCAACCTGCTCGGCACGCTTATGCGAAACCACCTGGACCACCAGGAATACCATGCCCTTTTTCTTGGTGACCACGATCACCACCACTAAAGCCCCCTTACCCCTGAACGGATATGCGGCCCATTATCAGCCTGCGTGATTTCATTGCTACCCTCCGGCGCGAGAACGAGCTGCTCACCGTGGACACGCCGGTCGACCCGTATCTTGAGATCGCCGAGATTCACCGCCGGGTTATCAGCAGGGGAGGACCGGCGCTGCTCTTCACCAATGTCAAAGACTCCTCCTTTCCTGTGGTGACCAACCTTTTCGGAACCAGCCGCCGCCTTGAACTTGCCTTCGGCAGCCGTCCGCTGGACTTTGTCCGTGACCTGGTCACCCTGGTCGAACACGCCATGCCGCCCTCCTGGAACACCCTGCGGCAGGCCGCTCCCCTCGTTACCCAGGCACTGAAAATCGGCCTGAAGAACTCCCGCCACGCCCCGATCCTGGAATGCCTGCAGAAACCGGCCAGGCTCTCGACCCTGCCCATGCTGACCTCCTGGCATTCGGACGGGGGACCATTTGTCACCCTGCCCCTGGTCTACACCGAACATCCGGAGGGAAAAGGCCATAATCTCGGCATGTACCGTATCCAGCGCTTTGACGACCAGACAACCGGCATCCACTGGCAGATCCACAAGGGAGGCGGCTACCATTTCTTTGCCGCGGAAAAACTGAACCAGGCCCTGCCCATGACCCTGTTCATCGGCGGCCCGCCCGCACTTATGCTGGCTGCCATCGCCCCCTTGCCCGAGGATATACCGGAACTGATGTTAGCCGCGCTGCTGCAGGGAAAAAAACTGGCCATGGCCCGGGACCCGCTGGGAGGGCACCGCCTGGTGGCCCAGGCGGAATTCACGGTCAAGGGCAGTGTGCCACCGCACGTACGGCGTCCGGAGGGTCCTTTTGGTGACCACTACGGGTATAACTCCCTGCAGCATGAGTATCCTGTTTTCCAGGCCACCCATCTCTATCACCGGAAAGACGCCATCTATCCCGCCACGGTTGTCGGACGGCCGCGACAGGAAGATTTCTATATCGGTGATTTCCTCCAGGACCTCCTGTCGCCGCTTTTTCCCCTGGTCATGAAAGGAGTGCGCCAGCTGAAGACCTTCGGTGAGACCGGTTTCCACTGCCTGGCCGCCGCCAGGGTTGCTGACCGCTATCCACGGGAGGCCTTTGCGGCCGGCCTGCGGATCCTGGGTGAAGGCCAGCTGTCCCTGACGAAATTCCTCATCATCACTGACGGAGATCTTGACGTGGCGGACTTCCCGAAACTCTGGACCCATGTCCTTGAGCGCATCCAGTGGGAGAGCGATCTTTTTGTCTTTGCCAATGTGTCGCAGGATACCCTGGATTACACCGGACCCTCGGTCAACAAGGGGTCCAAGGCCATGATGATGGGGCTGGGGAAAGACAAAAAACGCGACCTGCCCCTGGAATTCTCGGCTGCGCTGCCACGGGAGTGTGCCAAACCCGTGGTGTTCCTGCCGGGCACCCTTGTTGTCCAGGGAAGTCCCTACGACGACACACCGGAACTGGCCGCTGAACTTGCCCGCCGGCCTGATCTTGCCGGGTGGCCGGTCATACTGCTGGTCGACTCTTCGTCAGAAGCGACTTCCTCACTCATGGAGTTTCTCTGGACCTTCTTCACCCGCTTTGAACCGGCCGCGGATATTCACGGGGCAGACCAGAATGTCCGTCGTTTTCACGTGGGCCTGACGCCTCCCATTGTTTTCGACTGCAGGATGAAGCCCTGGTATACCGATGTCCTGGAAGTCGATCCTGAAACCAGAAGGCTGGTCGACAAAAAAATTGCGGATATGATTCCCTCCCGCTGGCGCAGGTAAAGATCCGGGCTCAAAGTACTCGACTTGAATAACAGAATGAAACATATACCTTCCCGAAACATGCCGACCACGTGACATGACGGAACGACTGCAAAAAATACTGGCCAGAACCGGAATCGCATCCCGCCGCAAGGCCGAAGAGCTGATTCGTGCTGGCAGGGTTGCGGTTGACGGCAGGATAGTCACCGAACTGGGGCTGAAGGTTGACCCTGCCAGTGCTGTCATTACCTTTGACGGTGCCCCTGTTGTCTTTGAAGAAAAAATCTATCTCCTCCTCAACAAACCTGCCGGTTACGTCACTACCCTGTCGGATACCCATGGAAGACCCATTGTTACCGATCTTCTTCAGGGTATTTCCCAGCGGGTTTTCCCGGTCGGCAGGCTTGACTATGACACGGAAGGAGCCCTTATCCTGACCAATGACGGAAGACTCGGCCAGTACATCCAGCATCCCCGCTATGAAGTGAACAAGACCTATGAGGCGACGGTGACCGGTATTCCCGGCACCAGAAAAATCCGGCAGCTTGAAAAAGGAATTCGTCTTGACAACCATCTGACCTGGCCGGCAAAGGTCAGGATTCTTGAACGAAAAAATACAGAGGCTACACTCGAACTCATCATCCACGAGGGCAAAAAACGACAGGTGAGGAAAATGCTGGCCGCTGTCGGGCACCCGGTCAAAAAACTGAAGAGAACCGCCTACGGCAATCTGAAAATAGGGCCCCTACAGCGTGGTAAATACCGTTTCCTCTCCCAAAAAGACCTGAAAAAAATATTTTCCGGAAAAATCCCCTTTACATTCAGCGAAATACCTGATTAAATTTAAATAGTTATCAACGGGTGACAGGTAAGGATAACTGCTGACGGCATGTACTATCCGTATATCTTGACTGCTCATGAGATGAAGTTTTATCGGCACCACGAGGGTGAGTAACATGAACAAATCTGAACTGATTGAAGCTTTGGCGGAAAGGACGAATATGCCCATACGCGAGGCAGGGTCTATCACCAATGCCCTTATTGACACAATGAGTGAAGCCCTGTCAAAAGGCGAATCCATAGAAATAAGAGGGTTTGGCAGCTTTGTCGTCAAAGAGTATGGTTCGTACACCGGCCGCAACCCGAAAACCGGGGAGAAAATCAAGGTTTCCCCTAAAAAACTGCCCTTTTTCAAGGTAGGCAAGGATTTGCGGGAGCAGGTCAACCGGAAACAACCAAAAAAGAAAACAGCAAAGAAATAAAGTTATCTCCCCGCCGGCCCGCCGGCGTTGACGAGCTCTCCAACCAGATCATAGGTATGGGCTTCAGTTATCCGCACCCCGGCTATTTCTCCCTCGTCTGCTGTCCCTGCTGTAATATAGACACAGCCATCTATCTCCGGGGCCTGAAAACGGGTTCTCCCCTCAAGCAGTAAATCGCTTTCCCCGCTGATACCCTCTATCAGGACAGGCTCGACACAACCCACATACCGCTGCTGCTTTTTCCTGCTTATTTCCGCCTGCACTTCCATTACCCGGCTGTAGCGCCGGTCCATCACTTTTTTGTCCACCTTGCCGGGAAAGGTGAATGCCGCGCTGCCATCCTCATCCTCATAGCGGAAGATACCGACATGATCGAGCTGCCAGCGTGAGAGACACAGTACCATGGTATCAACATCAGACTCTGTCTCGCCGGGAAATCCGACCATGAGGGTCGTCCGGATCACGCATTCCGGGAGATACCTCCAGATCCGGCCCAACAGGTTTTCCAGGTCATCTGTCCCGTACCGTCTGTTCATCTTTCTGAGAATCCTGTCGCTGACATGCTGAAAGGGAATATCAAGATAGGGCAGAACACGCGGCTCGGCGGCCATGAACTCCAGCAGCGCATCACTGATACCCGTGGGATAGAGATAGAGGAGGCGAATCCAGGGAATGTCGGTTTCCGCTGTCAGTGATCGAATGAGACTTACCAGGTCCGTACCGTCGGCAAGCTCAGCTCCGTACGCTGTCAGGTCCTGGGCAACAAGGGTCAGTTCCCGCACGCCGAGGCTCTGCAGATTTTGTGATTCCGCAATCAGGTCCCGGATGGTCCTGCTGCGAAGGCTGCCTCGAATGGAAGGAATCATGCAGTAGGAACAGCGGTTGCTGCATCCTTCGGTTATTTTCAGGTAAGACCTGAAGGAGGGAGTGGACAGACGCCGCACCGAAGTGCTGTCCATGACAAAACCGGCCGGCCGCAGATCGATCAAAGGATCCCTGCCCTGCTCTACCCTTCTGATGAGCAGATCAATTTCCTGGAAACCGTCCGTGCCGGTGAAAAGATCCACCTCCGGCAGCTCGTTTTTCAACGCAGCACCATAGCGCTGAACAAGGCAGCCGGTCACCACAAGCAGCTTGTCCGGGTCTTCCTGTTTGAATGCCGCCAGCCGGAGGATCTCGTCGATTGCTTCCTCCACGGCCGGGCCGATAAAACCACAGGTGTTGACCAGCAGGAGATCGGCCTGAGCCGGATCCTCCACAACAGTGTAGCCGTCCCGTTCAAGACTGCCTAACATGACCTCGGAGTCCACCAGGTTCTTGGGACACCCGAGGCTGACAAGATGAAGCTTTTTCATGATCATGTATCGTACATGCCTGGATCAAAAAACCCGGGCCAAATAACAATTTATCCGGGATGACTGAGTTTGGATGGTAACCAGGAAAACCATAATCCGCATTGCAGCAAAAACCCAGATATACATCCCGGAGGTGAAAAATAAAAAGGGCTGCAGCACGCTGCAGCCCTTCTGATCAAATGATCACCTTGCGGGAACGCTCTTTAGCCGAGCAGCGCATCCTTGAAGGGGTTTGCGTACAGCAGGATAAAGGCGATAACCAGACCATAAATCGCGATGGACTCAACCAGAGCCATACCAAGGATCATGGTGGTGGTGATAGCGCCTTTGGCCTCAGGGTTACGGGCAACACCTGAGCAGGCGCCGTTGAGACCGTGTCCCATGCCGATACCGGCGCCCAGTCCGGCAAAACCGATTGCGTGTGCTGCAGCGATGCAGACAA
>JAJRVA010000018.1 GCA_024277485.1 Deltaproteobacteria bacterium
TCCTGGAAACTGTTTTGCAGAAATCCAAAGTGCGCATTTTCGCGGCCCGTAACGGCAGGGAAGCAGTTGATCTCTTCAGACCGGGTTTCCATGACCTGATTTTCATGGACTGCCAGATGCCGGTAATGAATGGATTTGAGGCAACAAAACGTATCTTGTCGGCAGCCTCTTCCGGGTCGGAAAAACGACCGGCCATAATTGCCCTCACAGCGGACGCAACCCAGGCAACCCGGCAGCGCTGCAGGGAAGTCGGCATGGATGACTACCTTCTTAAACCAATTGAATTCAAAAAGCTGCAGAACGTACTGGATAACTGGCTCCCCGGGGCCGGGATAGAGGTGCTGCCGGTTCAACCCCGCACCCACCTCGAGACCCGGCAGGATGCCGTGGCAAAGTACAGTGAGGAGACTGTTATCAAGCGCAGTGTCTTTGAAAAGCTGAAAGAAAACCTGGGTGATATCCGGTCGGTTATCCGGGTCTTTCTTGGCTCGCTTCCCCAGCGGCTGAAACAGCTGGATGATGCAATACGGCATGATGACCACGAGACCATCCGGAGGATTGCCCATACCATGAAGGGGAGCAGCAGTCAGTTCGGCGCTTCACGCCTGGCGGACAGGTGCCAGCGCATGGAAAACGCCGCAAAAACAAAGAAGCTTGAAAATATGGACCGGCTGTATGAGGATGTTTGCGGCGCCTCCGAGGAAGTCGTCGGTTTTTTAACGGAAGAACTTGATAAAATCAAATAAGTATCAGAAAATAGAGAGAGCTTTGGATGTCTGCCATGTTTGGATGTACTCAATTGTTTCGTATCATACACAAGGACTGCTGACTTGAAGAATGTTCATGCGTCACCGTCGATCCTGATAGTGGATGATGACGAGGTCCTGCGTCTTTTACTCAAACAGTTTCTGGAAGGCGAGGGGTACCAGGTAACAGAGGCGGTCGATGGTTCGGAAGCCCTGCAGAAACTATCTGAAACTTTTTTTGACCTGGTCATCATGGATATTGCCATGCCGGGTATCGACGGCCTCGCCGTCTGCGAGCAGCTCAAGCTGTCCATGCCTGAGCCTCCGCCTGTTCTCATTATTACCGGGCTTGAGGATGAGGATTCTGTTGATCGGGCCTTTATTGCCGGCGCGGTCGATCTTATTCGAAAGCCCATCCTCTGGTCAGTGCTCAGAAACAGGATCAGGTATGTCATCAATGCGTACCACGACCGGCTGGAGGTCGAGCAGATAACGCGCAACTATGAGATGATTCTTGAGGCTGCCGCAAACGGAATATGCGGTATAAACGAGCAGCAGCTGATCAGTTTTGTCAATCCCGCAGCCTTGAAGATGCTGGGGTACAGTTCGGAAGAAATCATCGGCAGGCCGTACAGGGAGATTTTTCGGATCTCGAAGCCGGGAACTGATGATTTTAATATTGACTGCTGTCCCTTTTTTGAACCCTCGTCGAAAAAAGCAACGTTCCAGTATGATGAACTCCGGCTGCTGAGGAAAGACGGCACCAGCTTTCCTGTTGACTGCCGCGCAACGCCGATTATCGAGGGAGGCGACATTGCCGGCGCTGTTCTGGTCTTTCAGGATGTAACCGAACGCCAGCAGGCGGCAGAACTCATCCGCTACATGGCCAATCATGATTCACTGACAACACTGCCGAACCGGAACTACTGCAACAAAAGACTGCCCCAGGCTATCTCGCTGTCCAAACGTGAAAACAGGATTATCAGCCTCCTGTTTATCGATCTTGACCGTTTCAAACCCATAAATGACAACTATGGCCATGCTGTAGGGGACAAGGTATTGCTGGAGGTCGCGGACCGCCTGAAAAAAATGCTGCGGGCATCCGACAGTGTCTGCCGCCTGGGCGGCGACGAGTTTGTCATCCTTCTGGAGAGTACCGTCACCGTCGACGGGGCGATGAATGTCGCGCAGAAGACAATCGAGATACTGAACGAGCCCATCATTGTCAACGGGATAGAGTGTTCCATAGGGGCAAGCATTGGTATCTCCATCTATCCGCTGGACTGCCAGGATGCGGAGACCATGCTGCAGCACGCGGACATCGCCATGTATGAGGCAAAAAAGAAGGGCAGAAACCGTTATGAACTGTATTCGCCGCAGGTTGGGGAGATGAATGGTCTTCCGGCGGGGGACAGTTGAAATTCTACAGGGAGAATGACATGAAAAAAGCGGTATTGGCTGGAATGATCTGGGGGCTTCTGGGAGGTGTCTGCCTGGCTGCAGGTGTAATGGATGAGGCGAAAAGTTATTTCGTACCCATTCCTTATGAGACGCCGGTTATCAAGGGGAATCCGGCCACCCCTGAAAAGCTGGAACTCGGGAAAATGTTGTTTTTTGAACCGCGGCTTTCCAAGAGCGCTCTGGTAAGCTGCAACTTCTGTCATAACGTCGGTATGGGCGGGGACGACTTCCAGGAAACGTCAACCGGCCACGGCTGGCAGAAAGGTCCCAGGAATTCACCCACCGTCTTTAACGCTGTTTTTAATACGGCCCAGTTCTGGGACGGGCGGGCAAAGGATTTGAAAGAGCAGGCCAAGGGTCCGGTTCAGGCATCGGTTGAGATGAACAACACACCCGAAGGGGCTGTCAGGACACTGAAAAGCATGCCTGGGTATGTGGAACGTTTCAAAAAGGCATTTCCGGGCGTGAAAGATCCGGTAACATTTGACAACATGGCCGCTGCCATTGAGATTTTCGAGGCAACCCTTATCACACCTGACGCCCGTTTTGACAAGTTCCTCCGCGGTGATGCCAGGGCATTGAGCCCGGAAGAGCGTGATGGCCTGGCGCTCTTTATGGACAAGGGATGTGCCGACTGCCACGGCGGCATGAACATGGGTGGAGAGGACTATTTCTATTTCGGGGTTGTTGAGCGTCCCTCTGAGGAAATCATAGCCGGTGACAAGGGGAGATTCAAGGTCACCAAGGTTGAAGATGATGAGTACGTTTTCAAGGCCCCGAGCCTGCGCAACATTGAACTGACCCCGCCATATTTTCACAGTGGCAGGATATGGTCCCTGCGGGAGGCAGTTGAGGTTATGGGCACCTCACAGCTTGATGCGGAACTGAACAAGGCAGAAGTTGAAAAGATTGTCAAATTTCTGAAGACCACCACCGGTGTGCAACCCATGGTTGTCTATCCCATTCTGCCCCCATCCACCGATGCAACACCGCGCCCGGTGCTTGATTAGGGACCTGTGAGGTGTGAACTGTCCGGCCCGGCGTTCCCACCAGAAATCATGACCTGTGCATTATTTGCCTGTTTTTTGCTTCCTCCATTCCTGGAACTGCAGCACTACGCTGTAAATTACCGGCAGAACGAGGAGGTTCAGGACCAGTACGGTGAGCATCCCGCCAAGCATGGGGGCGGCGATACGGTGGGTTACGTCTGAACCGGTACCGCTGCTGAGCATGATGGGAACCAGCCCTGCCATGGTTGACACGGCGGTCATGGCCACCGGGCGTACCCTGAGCGAGGTTGCACCCTGGGCAGCGTCCATGATTTCGATCCCGGTCAACATCCCGTCTGCCGCGGCATCACGGCGTTTTTCAATCTCCAGGTCAATAAAGCTCAGGACCAGGACCCCGATTTCGGCCGCCATGCCCGCCAGGGCGATAAAGCCGACCGCCACGGCCACCGACATGTTGTAGCCGTTGACGTAAATCAGCCAGATGCCGCCGACCAGGCCAAAGGGAATGGACATCATGACAATGACCGGCTCGGTCATGTTACGGAAGTTGAGATAGAGCAGCAGGAAGATGATCAGCAGGGTCGCGGGCAGGACGATGCGCAGCCGTTTGGCAGCCCGTTCCATGTATTCAAACTGGCCGGACCATGTCAGGGTATATCCCGCCGGAATGGTGACCTGCTCCGCCAGGGTTTGCTTGGCCTTTGTCACAAAACCGCCGATATCCGAGGTGTTGATGTCCACGTAAATCCAGGCGTTGGGACGGGCATCTTCACTCTTAATGACCGGGGGGCCGCGCCTGAGTTCCAATTTTGCCACCTGGGCCATGGGAATCTGGGTCCCCGTTGGGGTGGAGATCAGGATTCTCTTCATGGCCTCGATGTTATCACGCAGTTCCCTGGGATAGCGCAGGTTTACCGGGTAGCGTTCCAGTCCTTCGACGGTCCAGGTAATGTTCATGCCGCCCAGGGCGCTCTGGATAACATCCTGGACATCACCAATGGTCAGGCCATAGCGGGCGGCTTTTTCCCGGTCGATATCAAAATCAAAATAATAGCCGCCCACGGCCCGGTCGCCGAACGCGGACAGCGTTTCCGGCAGCATCTTCATGGCCTGTTCAATACTTTTCGACACCTCCTGAAGCACGTTCAGGTCCGGGCCGGAAACCTTGATGCCGATGGGCGTCTTGATACCGGTGGACAGCATGTCGATCCTGGTCTTGATGGGCATGGTCCAGGCATTGGCAACCCCGGGAAAGTTGATGGCCTTGTCCATTTCCGCCATGATTTCCTGGGTGGTTTTCTTCGGGTCAGGCCACTCCTCTTTCTTCTTGAGCCGTATGGTCGTCTCCATCATGGACAGGGGCGCGGAATCCGTCGCAGACTCGGCCCGGCCGATCTTGCCGAACACATGGTGCACCTCGGGGAAGGTGGACAGGATTTTATCGGTCTGCCGCAGGAGTTCCTTGGCCTTGGTGATGGAGATGCCTGGAAAGGTCGTGGGCATGTAGAGAATGTCTCCCTCATCGAGCGGAGGCATGAACTCACTGCCAAGTCTGTTTAAGGGGATGCTGGTTACCGCTAACAGGGAAACGGCAAGGATGATGGTGATCCAGCGCCAGCGCATGGCGATTTTCAGCAGCGGCGTGTGCATCAGGTGCAGAAGCCGGTTGACCGGGTTTTTGTGTTCCGGAATAATTTTACCCCGCACAAGAAAGCCCATCATGACGGGAACCAGGGTTACCGCCAGGATGGCTGACGCGCCCA
This sequence comes from Deltaproteobacteria bacterium, assembly GCA_024277485.1. Next base: position 4,981 of record JAJRVA010000018.1, read on the forward strand.
TGGCATAGGTTGCGGTAAAGGCAAGGGGGCTGAACAGGCGTCCCTCCTGGGCCTGCATGGTGAAAATGGGCAGAAAGGAGACCGTGATGACCAGCAGTGAGAAGAACAGGGCCGGCCCCACTTCACGGGAAGATTCTCCTATCGTCCGCCACCGCTCATCAATGGTCAGGACGGAACCTTTTTTCTCTTCGGCCTGGGCCAGGTGTTTATGGGCGTTTTCCACCATGACGATGGCGCCGTCCACCATGGTCCCGATGGTGATGGCAATGCCGCCGAGCGACATGATATTGGCGTTCAGCCCCTGCCAGCGCATGACGATAAAGGCCATCAGTATGCCCAGCGGCAGGGTGATGATTGCCACAAAGGCCGAACGTGCGTGGAGGAGAAAGATGATAACCACCACACTGACGATCAGCAGTTCCTGCAGGAGCGATGTGTTGAGACTTTTTACGGCCCGTTCAATGAGATCACCCCGGTCATAGACGGTGATGATCTCGACACCTTCGGGCAGTCCCGCCTTCAGCTCTTCCAGTTTGGCCCGCACATTCTGGATCGTGGCAAGGGCGTTTTCGCCAAAGCGCATGATAACAACTCCGCCTGCCACTTCACCTTCACCGTTCAGGTCGACAATGCCACGCCTGAGTTCAGGACCTATCTGGATGTTGGCCACATCGCGCAGCCGGATGGGAGTGCCGTTTGCATCCACACCGACCGGGATGGTTTTCAGGTCATCCAGGGACTGGATATAGCCGAGTCCCCGCACCATATATTCGGTTTCCGCCATCTCGACAAGGCGTCCGCCAACATCCCGGTTGGAACGCTGGATAGCCATTCGTACCTTGGCCAGGGGGATTTTGTATGCCGCCAGGGCATTGGGATCCACCTCAACCTGGTACTGCTTGACATACCCGCCCACCGAGGCGACCTCGGAGACTCCCTGCACCGTCTGCAGGGGGTAGCGCAGGTACCAGTCCTGGATGGACCGCAGCTGGGCCAGGTCGTGTCTGCCGGTCCTGTCCACCAGGGCGTACTCGTATACCCAGCCGACACCGGTGGCATCCGGCCCGAGCGTGGGGGTAACGCCGCTCGGCAACCGGCCGCTGACATAGTTGAGCGACTCCAGTACCCGGGACCGGGCCCAGTACATGTCTGTGCCGTCCTCGAAGATGATGTAGATAAAGGAGAGGCCGAAGAA
>JAJRVA010000241.1 GCA_024277485.1 Deltaproteobacteria bacterium
AGCGTTCAAAGTTAACGGTGAGAAGGGCGGCAAGTTGCCGGGCAACCTCTGTTTTGCCGACACCTGTCGGACCGGCAAAAAGAAAGGACCCTGTCGGGGACTGCGGATTGCCAAGCCCTGCCCGGGAGCGCTTGACAGCCTGGACAACGCTGCTGATGGCTTCGTCCTGGCCGAAAATAACGGATTTGAGATCATGCTCCAGGTCACGCAGGTTGGAAAAATCCTGGACAGTCTTGCTGGTAACCGGCACGCGGGCGATTTTTGACACGACCTGTTCCACATCACGGGTACGGACCATGCGGCCGGTTTTGCCGGCTAACCGGAAAGCAGCCCCGACCTCGTCCATGACGTCAATGGCCTTGTCAGGCAGGAAGCGATCGTTAATATACCGTTCAGCCAGCTCTGCCGTGGCGCGGACTGCCGTTTTCGCATAGCGGATCTGGTGATGCTCCTCATAGCGCGACTTGAGGCCGTTTAAAATGCCGCAGGTGTCTTCCACCGATGGTTCTTCGATATCGATCTTCTGAAATCGTCTTGACAGGGCCCGGTCTTTCTCTATGTGATTTTTGTATTCCTCATAGGTTGTGCTGCCTATGCAGCGGATGGTCCCCGCCTGGAGGGCAGGCTTGAGGAGGTTGGAGGCATCCATGGAGCCGCCGCTTGTGGCCCCCGCGCCGACTATTGTATGCATCTCGTCGATAAACAGGATGGCATGGTCCATTTTTTCAATGGCGCCGATGACGGCCTTCAGTCTTTTTTCAAAGTCCCCCCGGTACTTGGTCCCGGCGACCAGGGTTCCCATATCAAGCATATAAATTTCCGTGTCGCGGAGCAGGTCAGGCACACGTTTGTCGGCATTCTTGCTGTTTTCGCTCCTGGCTACCTGGTCCTCATGGATCCGGAGGGCAAGCCCTTCTGCCATGGCTGTCTTGCCGACCCCCGGTTCACCAACGAGAAGGGGGTTGTTTTTCCGGCGCCGGCACAGGACCTGCATCATGCGCATAAGCTCATGGTCACGCCCGATCAGGGGATCAATATTTCCCTCTGCAGCACGTCTGGCAAAGTTGACGGTGAACTGTTCAAGCGGATCCGCTTCCGTCTTTTCTTTTTTCTTACCGGGAGTCGCAGCGGGCTTGGGACGGGGCTCTTTCTGAAAGGTTTCCGGCAGTGAATGGGAAATGTATTCCAGCACATCGATCCTGCCGATCCCCTCGGTACCCAGGAAATAAACGGCATGGGAATCCGGTTCGGCAAATATTGCGACCAGGACATCGCCGGTGTCCACCTGTTTCTTGCCGCAGCTCTGCACATGATTGACCGCCCTCTGCAGGACCCGGTTGAAGGCGACCGTCTGGGATGGTTCATCGGACGAATTTTTCAGGACCGGCAGGCCGCCGGAGAAAAAACTTTCAAGACTTTTTTTGAGTTTTTCCTCGTTTCCTCCGCACTGGTTGATGACATGTTTTGTCATGTCGTCGTACAGCAGACCATACAGCATATGTTCCACAGTCACATATTCATGCCTGTAGCTCTTCGCCTCTTTGATCGCCTTTATAAGGGCAAGTTCCAGTTCGCGACTTAACATGGTATTTTTTCCTAACTGACTCATCGTAACTCATCACAGGGTCGTAACTCTGCGTTTTCATTTAGCTCAAACGTGTAAGCGGTCACAGGCGCCCCAGATTTACGAAGTTTCTCCCGTTCATTATAGCCCCTCTATGCGGGCGGGAGAAACCGCGTGAAGATGGGGTGCATGTGATCGCTTACGACTCATCGGGTCACTTTTTCCAGTGAGCACTTGAGTGGAAATTGATTCTGCCTGGCCATGTCATGGACAATGGCCACCTTGGTTTCACCGATTTCCCGGACATACACTCCTGCAACACCCAGTCCCTGGTGGTGGACATTCAGCATAATCCGGGTGGCCTCGCTGGTGTCTTTCCTGAAAACGGTTTCGAGCACCATGACAACAAAGTCCATGGTGGTATAGTCATCATTATGAAGCAGCACTTTATACAGCGGAGGCTCCCGGAGTTCGAGATGGTCCCTCTGCTGTTTTTTTTCCTTGATATCAGCCTTGTCCTTGCCCATACCTGTGGGATTTTGATTAAGTTCAATCTTCATCGTTCCTGTTTGAGTATCACGTATACTATTATTGTAATGCTCTGTGATTTTTTTTCAAGAACGGTTTGTCACCGCGTGAGCATGTTTATTATGAGATGCGAGATGACCGTGCCCGGAGCAACCGGTGAGCCCTTGATGCGGAAATCAGCCTGCAGGGCAAGTTCCAGCCAGTCCTTCAGGGTGGAGAGAGGGAAACCTGCAGCAGCCTTGAACTGCATATACACCGCAAAAGGATGCCCTGAAAGTTCTTTCTTCCACTGCTGGTTTTTTTTCAGCAGGGGAAGGCACTGGCGCTGGAAGCTGGCCGGCGGCATGGACGGACTGTACTCCGTTTCCGGAAGTTCCTGCAGGGCCCGGAACAGGAGCAGGGTACGCAGGTAGTTCCTGACAGTAGCAATGATGGCCAGGGGATGGATACCATTTTCCTGGAGCCGCTGGGCAACAAGCAGGGAGCGCTCCATATCCCGTTTGCCCAGGGCTTCTGTCAGCTCGAAAAGGGCTTCCTGGCGCGTGCGGCCGACCAGGGCATCCAGGTCGGCCTGTTCAATTTCTTTCCTGGGCCCGGCAAAAAGGGCCAGTTTTTCCGTTTCCATGGCCACTGCTACCGGGTGAAAGCCGACCCTTTCAAAGAGCAGGTCAGCCACCTGCGGTCGCATGGTTTTGTTGTAATGGGCCAGGGTATCCCGCAACACTTCAAGCAGGACGGACCGCTGGTCCTTTTTGGCCCGGTTACTGTTCCCTGCTTCAACACTGAGATCCACAACGATATACCTGTCCGCCAGGAGCTTGAAAAGGCGTTTTCGCCTGTCCACATCCTCTGCCAGCAGGACCAGGATGTTCTGGACCGGTATCCCTGCGGTCAGGGTGTCTTCAAGGTCCTGAGCCGGATCGGCGGCAGCAGGCGTCTCTGCCGTCATCCTGTCGGTGGCGGCTGTCTTCAGCAGTCCCTCGGTCCAGGCAAGGTCTTCCGATGGTCTGGCAAAGCCGAAGGCCTTTTTCCATGCAGTGGCCGAGAGCATTCCCGGGTCATTATCAGGGTCCGCGCAGTCAAGTCCGGCTGCTTCGAGCATGGCGCAGAGATAGCCCGCTGCCAGCGGCAGGTTGTTGTCCCTGTGCGCGGTAACCGTTCTCCTCCACAGTGAATGGGTGATTTTCTGCGAATGAAAAAGTCGTGTATCGTTGATCCGGTAGACCTGGCGGCCCGGAAACAGGCTGTAACTGCTGACCCGGCCCAGTATGGAGGAAAAATTCTCCTGGCTGCCATCCATGACATGAAGGTTGCCGCCTCCTGCCAGCAGGGCGGCCGTGATTTTTTCCGCCGCCTGCTGACACAGGAAACGTTCTCCATGGATCAGGTAGACCTGGGATGGATTTTTTTCTGCTGTTTTTGTGATGAACGTGTCCAGCTGGTCTCGGGTAATAACGGTCATAAGCTCTCCTGCTGAACGAGGATTTTTTGCTCATTTTCCATGCCGCCTGGGGCCCGGTTTCTTTCCCCGGGCCTGGCTCCGGCCTGCTGCTTCTTTTCTGCATCCAGGATTTTGTGCAGAATGGCGGGCAGGGATCCCGGCTGCAGGTAATCCCGGCCATGGCCTCCCTGGAAAATAAACGCCAGCTCCCGGGCCGTGTCTTTCCATGAGATCGAGACGGGATTTTTCGCCACGACCTCAAAAAAACTTTTGTTATACGGGTCATTGATGACGGCCAGCCCGGTCCCGATAGTGGCAAGGATATCAACCCTGCCGAGGAACATCCGGTTAAGCCGGGTATAGGCCTTGACGCCGCCGCAGGAGCCAAGGCTTAAAAATCGCTGCTTTGCCTCAAGGTCTTTTGCGGTCAGCCTTTTCTTTTTCAGCAGGCTGGTCAGGGGGTCGGTCATCTGTTCCGACCTCCAGTAGCTGTGTCCCCGCTGGGCAAACATTTCCGTGCCGCTCAGGATGAACCGCTCCATCAGCAGTTCCTGGTTCTGTTCACCGCTGTACACAAAGGTGGCATGGTTGATTGTTACCCCGTTGATGCGGCGGATAAAGGAAACCGCGTAGCTGTTGCGCTGCATGCTGGTAAACAGACGCGGTAGCCCCCGGGACGGTTTTGCCTGGGTCTGCCTGATAAGCTGCAGGATTTCCTTTTTCTGTTTTTCAGGCAGTGTTCTGAGCGTGAAGGTATCTGAAAGAGCCATGCGGTAGCCGCTTTGCAGAAGCATGCGGCCATTTGACCGAAACGAATCCAGGCCGTCATCATCCGGGTGAAAGATGGAGATGGAGCTGAGCATGCCGTCTGATTTCCACTGGGTAAAGGGGGTGGTGAGATAACGCTGCAGGTCCACGGCGCCGTGCTTGACGACCAGCCGGGTTATGGTGATGCGATCTGCCGGTCCAAGGAGCTGTGGAAATTCCTCCAGGAAGTACTGGAGGATAACCGTTATGAGGCGCGAATAGGTTGCCGTGCCGGAGTCGGCCTGCCTGCCCATCCTGTTGATCAGAAAGCTCCTTGCCGAAGGCTTGAGGACCTCCAGCAGGTGCATGAACGTGGCAGAGAAGAGGATAATGGAGTCTTCATCCTGAAAGGCGGATCTGGCAACCAGGTCGAGAATCTGTTCCTGTTCCCTGACATTATCCGGGAAAAAAGTGGTGAGTTTGCCTTTCTGGGCAAGGCTGACAACAAAGTTGGAAACAAACTGGTTGTCCGCGTCAGTTTTTTTCAGGAAAACAAGGAGGTTGCCTGAAAAGTCCCGGTCAACGCGTTTTTTCAGGATCGGCACAAGTATATTGCGAAACGAGCTGTCATAAAGTTCACTGCCCTGGGAGAGCAGGGCGTAAATATTTGCCGAGGTCAGCCTGCGTGCCGTTTCAACCCGTTCCGCCGCAGTGGCTTTTTTCAGAAGAGCGATACGGGAGCTTTTTTTCGAGGTGGAATAAAAATTGTCCCCGAAACGGGACCTGACCCGGGGCGAGAGCGCTTCGAAGCGTTCCTGAATATGTTTATTGGAATAGCCGGCCAGGGCCCGGTTTGATATCTCAATGCCGAACCGGTCGGTTACGGCGTGCAGGTTGTTGATCTTCCAGATCAGCTCCTCTCCGCCATCGTACAATGCCCTGAGAAGTATTTTTTTTCGTTCCTGTTTGAGTTTGTAGAACTGCTGTTCCTGGACCTCCGGCGGGTTGGCGAAGAATCCGGTCAACCAGAACCAGCCTTCGTCAGGTGTCATGGCATCGGTGGAAAACAGGGTGTTGGCATTCCAGGCATCATCCTGATGCAGAAGAGACAGAAGGGGGAGGGCATCCAGCATGACACTGATCCGCATTCCGGCGATACCCGCAAATGCACCGGCGGCCCGGGCTTTGTGCTTATGCAGCCGGGCAATGGCCCCTAATCCGTCCAAGGCCTGTTCCGCATTGATATCACGGATGGAAAGAAAGGCCTGTATGGCCCTGTGCTGCGTATCATCAAATCTGGTTAACAGCGGAATGGTTTTCAGACCATATGCGGCCGATATTCCAGGCAGGCTGCAGTAGCTGCGAAACGACCTGGAGGCCTCGTAGTTCAGAGTTTTGATTGCCGGCAGGGCGGTTAAAGCGAGTTTGGCGGTTGCGCCTTCCAGATCGCCCCACTTTTCAAAGGTCAGGGCCTGTTCATATGACAGGTCAAGTTCGAGAAGGGCGGCCCAGGCCAGTTTACTTTTTTCAAAATCAATGTCCTCCATTTCGCACATTTTCCGGAAAACACGCATGGAATTGTAGCTGAGACCGCCAATGACTTCACGGCCGAACTCAAGCTCATCCG
>JAJRVA010000242.1 GCA_024277485.1 Deltaproteobacteria bacterium
GCAGAAACTCATTTACAAAAAAATCGGGGCCAGGCTGCTGGCCTTTTTCGGCGGCAACCTGCAGATCATGGGTATCGGCGGCGCGGCAATCAACCCGGCGGTGGAGTCCTTCCTGCGCGATGCCGGCTTCCCCTACATTGTCGGTTACGGCCTGACGGAAACAGCGCCCCTGCTTGCCGGCGGACCGCAGGGCGACAGGAGCATCGTCATCGGCTCCACCGGCAAACCGGTCCCTCACGTTGAAATCAGGATAGACGCCCCGGATCCGGAGACAGGAGTTGGTGAAATTCTGGCCAGGGGACCCAACGTCATGCAGGGATACTGGAATGATGATGAGGCAACCAGCGAAACATTCACTGACGAAGGCTGGATCCGTACCGGTGACCTGGGTATTATTGATGAAAACGGCAACCTGCACATCAAGGGACGTTCAAAATCAGTTATTGTCCTTGCCAGCGGCGAGAATATTTATCCCGAGGCAATTGAACATAAACTCAACTCATATCCCTTTGTCGTCGAGGCCCTCGTCCTTGAAAACAACGGCCTGCTTGAGGCGTGGGTCTATCCGGATTACGAGTATATTGACGCTGAAACAGTAGGGCAGAGCAGACTTCAGAGACACGAGTACATCACTGCCCAACTTGATCAGATGCGCAGCGAGGTCAACGATCAACTGCCCATCACCTCCAGGCTGTCCAGGGTCATAGAACGGAGGGAACCGTTCATCAAAACCGCAACCCATAAAATAAAAAGATACCTCTACTCGCAGAGAAACATGGGCGAATAATTTTTTCCGACCCGTCCCGGCCAGTTGTAATACAAAAATGTGTGCGTGCTCCCCCGCCTGTCTGACACACCTGCAGACTGAATAAATTTCTGTATCTCCGGAGTTAGGTCTGTCCGTGCAGCATTCCTTGAACAGCGTGTCAGGACTCCCTCTTTTCCGTGCAGGTTTCTGTTGGTGGGAGCGTTCATCACGCTCCAGACAGTGCCGTCATAGTGCAGGATGGTCCCCTTGTTGCCCACCGCAAAAACTGGAGTCATACACCTCAACGTTCCCCTTAAGTTTACTCCCGACTGCAATCCTGCCGGCCGGTCGACAAACCTACCAAAGCAATCTGACCTGGTCCGGTAAAATCAGCCGAGTACACGGAAAATAAGGGAAAGAGGTCCTGTAAAAAGTCGAAAAAGGGCTTAAAATACAGGAAAAATGCTATATCAGGACCCCTTTTGCGAGAATCCCTGATATTAACTGGCGCGCCCGGAGGGATTCGAACCCCCGGCCCTCGGATTCGAAGTCCGATGCTCTATCCAGCTGAGCTACGGGCGCATGGGAAAACAGAAAGCTGAAAGAATTCTTCCAGGTTCATGATAAGCAAAATGACCGTGTTGCGCAATGCTGTTTCACTGTTCAGCCGAGCAGCAGGTTGTTGGCAAAAGTGATAATCGGCATGATGACTCTGGAAATAATGCCAAGGTAGAACAGGATAAGCAGCAGGATAAAGCCAAACGGCTCGAGTTTCTCATAGCTCCTGGCCATGTCCGGCGGAAGGAGGCCCATCAGCACCTTTGATCCGTCAAGCGGCGGGATGGGCAGGCAGTTGAACACGGCCAGCATGACATTGATCCAGACGCTCGCCACCAGCATGCCGGCAACCGGTTTGAGGATAAACATGGGCAGCGCCGGCGCCAGGAGCAGCAGCTTGACCAGGATGGCGCTCGCCACGGCCAGCACCAGGTTCGCTCCCGGACCGGCCAGGGCAACCAGGAGCATGCCTTTCTGCGGGTCCTTGAAATAACGCGGGTTGACCGGTACCGGCCTGGCCCAGCCGATCTTCATGATGATAAACGCGATCACCCCCAGGGGATCCAGGTGCTTGAGCGGATTCAAGGTCAGGCGGCCCGCATTTTTTGCCGTGGGATCGCCAAGGTTCCAGGCAACATATCCATGCGCCAGTTCATGGAACGTCACAGCAAACAGAAACGGCGGCGCCAGAACAACAATCTGCAGAATTATATGATTTATATCCATCTGTTATATACTCATTTTTCATAATGGCCCGGAATGGTTCCATACCCGACCCGGCGGAAGAGAACATCATCTTTTCACAGTATAATCAGCATTGCCCCTAAGTACAGGGGCCGGTGGAATTTTTATGGATTCAGGTCAACGTCAGGGGTGGATCAGACACAATACCGGGCTTGCGGCAGCTTCCGGTTCATCACTTCTCAAGCGGGTAGTTGTCCCGGATAAACTGCATGGCCTCCTCATGGGAGGTGATCTCGCCGTTCAGCTGCCCCTCGATCAGATGGTTCAGCATGGCCCTGTATTCCGGACCAGGCGCATAGCCCATTTCCTGCAGGTCATTCCCGCTGACCAGGGGCTGCACCCCCTCAAGTTGGGTCACGTAGCGCGACACCGCCTTCTGAATATGCTTTTTCCTCGCAATGGCCATGAGGTACAGGAGCCCTTCATTCTCCAGGTCCCGCAGGAGCCAGTAGATTTCACTGGGCTTCATATAGGGTCTGTGCAGCATATCCAGGGCAATCCTGTCTGCCTCCACCTTCTGGCGGACAAGATTTTTCTCCAGCCTCTTAAAGAGTTCAAAACGTCTGCAGAAGTTGATCAGCTCCCTGACCCGGGAGCGGCTCATAATGGCTAACAGATACACCTTCCAGGGTTCCAGCGACTCGTCAAGGTACATCAGCTTGAACCAGGAAACAGCCCGGCTGGCCTGGGTAAGGACATGGACAAAACGCCTGTCAACCTTGAGATTCGGCTTCAGGTCCGGCCAGAGAAACTGAAAAAGATCAAACGATGCCATCCGCTTAAGGGCCGGCACCGGGTTGTCCTCTGACAGGATCAGGCGCAGCTCGGTAAAGAAACGCGGTCCGAAAAAACGGTCGAACAGCTTCATGCGCACCGCGTTCTTGATCAGCTTTTCCGTGTGTTTGGCAATCTTGAAATCAAGACGCTGCTCAAAACGGATGGCCCGGAAAATGCGGGTCGGATCCTCGACAAAGCTCAGGTTGTGCAGCACGCTTATCCGGTGCCGCTTCAGGTCGTTCTGGCTGTTGAAAAAGTCCACCAGGGTGCCGAACCGGTCCGGGTTCAGGTGGATGGCCATGGCGTTGATGGTAAAATCGCGCCGATACAGGTCCAGCTTGATAGAGGAGAGTTCAACCGTGGGCATGGCCGCGGGATACTCGTAATACTCCAGCCGTGCGGTCGCGATATCTATACGCATGCCGTCGTGCAGGATGACCGTGGCCGTGCCGAATTTCCTGTGGGTCCTGACCGCCGCATCCAGTTCTTCCGCAAGTACCTTGGCAAACCTGATCCCCTCTCCCTCAATGACAATGTCCACGTCAAGATTCTTGATATGCAGCAGGACATCCCTTACAAAACCACCCACAACAAAGGCGTGGAACTGCATTCGTTCCGCAACCTCGCCGATGCGGCGCAGCAGGATGAGGATATCCCGGTCAAGCTGGTCGGCCAGCATGGCCGCCAGGTTGCGGGTCCTGATCACCGAGGGCTGCTCATCTTCATGCAGAAGATTCCTGGGCAGATGAGACGGGTCATTCACCAGCAGGTTCAGCAGGTCTGTCCTGGTAATAACTCCCTGCACCTTGTTCCGCTCCACGACCGGGATGAGTCGCTGCCGGTGCCCGATGATCAGCTCCTGGATGTCCGCCAGGGTCGCGGTCGACGTAAGTGTTGCTATCTCCGTTGTCATGTAGTCGCCCACCGGCAGGTGACCAAGCTTATGAAAGATAGCCTTTTCAACCACTCGCCTGGAGATCATGCCGAGGATATCGGGCGGCGAATTGGCATCCGTACTGTCCGTGTCGCCGGAGATAACCGGCAGAACGGTTATATTGTAGCGGGTGAGCAGGTCATTGGCCTCGTTTATGGTGATATCCGGCGTAATGGTGATGACCGGGGACGACATGATTTCACCGGCAATGGCCCGCGGCTGGACATACCTGTGCAGCAGGTGCACCAGGTGCTCTTCCGCCTCAAAGAGGGTCATGTTTTTTACAGTGGCGGATGCGGCGGATGCGTGGCCGCCGCCACCGAAATCCCTGGCCACCTGGCCGACATTGACCTCCGGGATCCGGCTGCGGGCAATCAGGTAAATCCTCTCGCCCATACAGACCAGTCCGAAGAGCACATCCAGGTTCTCCATGACCATAAGCCGATGGAGAATGACGGCAAAGCTGTCCACATACTCCTGCAGGGTCAGCTTGGTGATAACAATCTCAATGGACTGGATAGTGTAGGTGGTTGCGTTTTTCAGGAGATTGCCAAGCATGCCGACCTGCCGGGCTGACAGGTCCTGGGACACAAACTGTGAGATAATATCGAGATTGGCGCCATGTCCCAGAAGCCAGGCGGCGGCCTGCAGGTCTTCCGCGGTCGTGCTTGCATGCATGAAGGAACCTGTATCCTCGTAGATGCCCAGGGCCAGGAGCGTTGCCTCGTCCCGGCTCAGATCAACCCCCCGCTCCTTGAAAAGTCGTGTGAATATCGTGGAGGTGGAGCCAAACGGCTCAACGACCTCCCGGTCCCCCTTTATATCGCCTGACGAGTCCGGATGGTGATCGTACAGGTGTACCTCGATGCCGGGGTTCCGCAGGCATTCCTGCAGTTTTCCCAGCCGGTTCGGCTGTCTGGTGTCCACAACGATCAGGCGGCTGACTTCCTCCAGCCTGATGTGCTTCAAACGTTTGAAGGTGTAGAGATCCTGAAATTCCTGGGCAAGAAAATCCCGCAACCCTTTTTCCTGGGAACCGGCAAAGACAAGTTCCGCCTCTGGATAGAATTTTTTTGCCGCCACCATGGAGGCCAGGGCATCAAAATCCGCATTCAGGTGTGAGGTTATGATCTCCATAGTATGGATTATACCCTACTGTCTCTTCAGCGCAAAATGATTCCGTCCGCCATGGCCGCCCTGCGGGGCGCCCGACAACGGATCCAGGAGGGTCGCTTCACCCTGCCACTGCCAGGTTGATCAGGTACTGGATTCCAGGCAGGGTGATAAACGACACCAGGATACCGTAACCAACCATGGCTGCGGTCAGGCGCGGCTTCAACCCGGCAATGGAGGCCAGCGCTCCGGCGGCAACCATGGGCGGCATGGCCGTTTCAAAGAGGGACACTCTGACCTCGGGACCACTCATCCCGGCAAACAGACATGCTCCGATAAAGACCAGCGGGGTGACAAGCAGGCGCAGGACCAGGCCTGCCACCAGGGGCAGCCGCTCGGATGAAGGCATGGACAGGCGCAACTGAAAACCGATCGCAACCATGACCACGGGCACCAGGGATCCGGCCGTCATCGCAAGCATGGACTGGAGCCACTGCGGAAAAACAACCGACCTGAGAAGAAGCGCGGCAGCCAGGGCTATGAAAGGAGGAAAAAAAATGATTTTCCTGACAACTGTTTTCCAGGTCGGCCGGGCGCCGCTGCCGTACATCGCAAGAATCAGCGTCCCATAGGTCGACAGGGCCAGGAAGGAACCGAACTGGTCGTACAGGATGGCATAGGGAACACCGCCGCTACCGTAAAACAGCTCCACCATGGGAATACCGA